>MDVR01000012.1 GCA_001940725.1 Candidatus Heimdallarchaeota archaeon LC_2
ATATGGAATGCTCTAACGATTTTATTGATTATTCAAAAGTAGCTACCAGGGCTGCTACTGCAATCATTGGAAATAAAACGGGCCATTGGACTGTTAGAGGAGAACGAGAACTAATATTTAAAATCATTCGAGATAATTGGCTTGATGAATGGAGCAGGAAAAACTACATTAATTCGGATACTTACAACTATGCTTCAGCCAACCTCAGGTACTTCAAGAGTTTTAGGCATAAATCCAATGAAAGAACCAGAAAAGGTAAGATCACTTATAGGGGTTCTTCCACAAGAGACGGGTTTATATGAAGAATTTTCGATTAATGAAAACTTGTATTTTATTGGGAAAATGCAGGGTTTAGCAAAGAAGGATCTTAAAGAAAGGATTCAAAAAGTTTGTGAATTAATGGGTTTAGAAGATCGACTGGATAATAAGGTAAATACCCTTTCCGGAGGTCTAAAGCAGCGAGCTATGATTGCTCGAACCCTAATTGGTAGTCCAAAAATATTGTTCCTAGATGAGCCCACAACAGGGTTAGATGTGCTTGTAGCTAGGAAAGTAAGGCAAATCATTAAATCACTAAGCAAAGATATGGAATGCTCTAACGATTTTATTGATTATTCAAAAGTAGCTACCAGGGCTGCTACTGCAATCATTGGAAATAAAACGGGCCATTGGACTGTTAGAGGAGAACGAGAACTAATATTTAAAATCATTCGAGATAATTGGCTTGATGAATGGAGCAGGAAAAACTACATTAATTCGGATACTTACAACTATGCTTCAGCCAACCTCAGGTACTTCAAGAGTTTTAGGCATAAATCCAATGAAAGAACCAGAAAAGGTAAGATCACTTATAGGGGTTCTTCCACAAGAGACGGGTTTATATGAAGAATTTTCGATTAATGAAAACTTGTATTTTATTGGGAAAATGCAGGGTTTAGCAAAGAAGGATCTTAAAGAAAGGATTCAAAAAGTTTGTGAATTAATGGGTTTAGAAGATCGACTGGATAATAAGGTAAATACCCTTTCCGGAGGTCTAAAGCAGCGAGCTATGATTGCTCGAACCCTAATTGGTAGTCCAAAAATATTGTTCCTAGATGAGCCCACAACAGGGTTAGATGTGCTTGTAGCTAGGAAAGTAAGGCAAATCATTAAATCACTAAGCAAAGATATGACTATTTTCCTGGCTACACATAATATGATGGAAGCATACCAATTATGTGATCGGATTGCAATTATAAACCAAGGAGAAATTGCAGAAATCGACACCCCTCAATCAATCTATTCCAAGAATAAATCCGGAGACGAGGATTTTGAAGATGTCATTGCCAAATTATTGGGATTTGATGAACAATCACTAAGGGAATTGGAGGTTGAATTATGAGTGGTAAAATTACCCCGAGAGGTAGTTGGATACTTCTTGAAAAGGAATTAAGATTGCTATTCAAAACCAAAAGAAGAATTTTCATTTTAATTATTATACCGCTTATTATTTTAAGTATGGGAGTTATTGGTGGATTTGCTGCTAGAACAATCGATGATGAAATAGCTGAACCCACTCAAATTTCTATCTTAGATGAGAATCCATCCAATATTACGAATTTATTGAAATCCTATTGGGCAATAATTAATGATTCTGAAATAATTGAGGTGTCTGAGGATTATTCTATGATTATTGAGGAACAAGATTTTGATGTGTTTATCTATATTCCGTCTAATTTTACAAATTTAATTCTTGATGGGAATATATCAACAATGGAGATAATCTACAATTCAAATTCGTTTCAATACCAAAGTATAGCCTTTCAAGTTTTACAACTGACATTTATTTTTGAAGATCAACTAATTCGTTCTAATAATCCAGATATAGCTTTTGACTTAGTTAATCCTCAGCTAAGTGAATTAAACGAAAATGATGGTATAGGAGATGATGATAAAAATGAATTTATTGCAGAATTAGTTATCATTCCAGTTTATATTATTTTCTTCGTTATTATTTCACCAATGAGCTTGATCTTAATTTCAGTGACCATTGAAAGGGAACAAAAAACATTAGAAATGTTGTTTCTCCAACCTGTCAAAAGAAGAGATATTGTCCTAGGAAAAGTATATTATGGATTAGCTCTAACACTTATTACACTAATACTGGATATTGCTGCAGGTATCCTTGCTATACTTTTGTTCATTTTGATAAGTGGGGAAGGTTCAACAGATATCATGAGATTTATTGTTGACGAATCAAATGATTTGGGTTTACTTGTGATTTTTGGGTTTGTGATAGGTCTAATTGTGATTTCCGTTAACATTATAGCATTTGCAGTATTACTTTCACTTTTAGCTAAAGATGAAAGAGAAGCCAATATGATTTCTGGAATTTTGCCCATGTTAATTTTCGGTATAATTGGTTTCATATTTGTGGTTCCATTAGATGATTTTTCAACAGTAACTCAAGCTATATTCGCTTCATTACCAGTCATAGGAATTATTATATCTATTTACTTGTCTGGATTAGCCGGTGAAATTATCTGGATTTCTTATTTATCCATAGTAGCACAAATAATTTGGGCAATTTTGATAATAGGTTTGATAACCAGGATTTCGGAAGCAGATAGTATATTGGAGCTTAATTATAGCAAAGTATTTCGGGAAATTAAACGATTCATTTTCAGAAAATAGTATAAATTCAGAGTCCGACTTTGTAATCTTAGATTTTTTGTCGAATTAAAAATTAAGGTCTTACAGGTGTAATAATAACTCCTGATGGCTCCATACCAACATGAAATAACCACTATCAAAATAAATTTGATTCTAAACTGAGTATAAGCTTAAACTTAGCAGTTTAATCTTCTTCATTCATATTTATGAAATCATTTAAAGTCGGGATTGTAATATATTATAGATGATTACGAATCTTAAATATGATGATTTCCATAAATTTCTTAATTCAAATGAATTACCCACCGTAATTGATATCTGGGCATATGGATGCCCACCTTGTGATGGTATTGAATCAATTTTGACCCAAATGGAAAATAGATATGGAGATCAAATACTTAGAATTGGAAGAATTAATGTGGATGATAATGAAGAGATTGCCAAAGAATATAGATTACGAGCAGTTCCTACCGTTTTATTTTTTGAAAAAGGAGCACTGCAAAATCAACTTGTGGTCCCAAAACCTGATGATTTAAGATCAGAAATTGATAATTTTGTAAATTTTTGAGGTTGTTTTTAAGTAAAGTCTCTTCCATATATTTGACACAACCAAACAGTTGGTAATGAAACAATTATTATTTCCAGTTATTTTATTGTTTCATGACTCATCTAGAGAAATTTCAGGAATTACTAAATGATGAATGGGAATCGAACATACGATCTAATCCGGTATTTGCAACAAGAACTGGTGATCACAGATATAATGATCGATTAGGAGAAAATGATGAAGAATTTCATGAAAAACGTATCAATGAATTCAGAGAATTTGAGCAGCGACTATCAGAAATAAATACTTCAGATTTTTCTGAAAATGACAAACTTAATTTTGATATCTTTGAAAAACAAATCACTAAAGCGTCGATTCGTTTAAAATTTAGATCTTACCGGTTCCCATTATCAAAAGTTGCAGGTTTTCACACTTATTTCCCTAATCTGCACAATTTCGTCCCTCTAAATACGGTTAAAGACTATAATAATTTAATTGCAAGATTAAATGCCTTTCCAAAATTTGTAGAAGACAATATTGAAATAATGAAAGCGGGTATTAAAGACGGCCAAATTCCACCTAAAGTTACAATGGACGGAATAGTTGAATCAATAAATAAACAAATTACTGATTCTCCCCAAGAAAGTCCTTATTTTGAGCCATTCAAAAATATTTCAAAAACGCTTTCCAATACAGAAATATCTAAAATAAAGGAGGAAGGAAGTAAGGCAATTTTAGAATCCATTAATCTGTCACTTCGAAAGTTAATTGAATTCTTGGAAAACGAATATATTCCTGTTACCCGTGATGACATTGCAGCGACGAATCTACCTAATGGAGTTGCATATTATCAACATTGTATAGAATACTTCACTTCATTAAAATTAAATCCTCAAGAGATACATGAAATCGGATTAGAAGAGGTTAAACGAATAAGATCTGAAATGGAAGAAACTATCAGACAAGCCAAATTTGAAGGTTCAATCAAAGAATTCATTGAGTTTCTAAGAAATGATTCTCAATTTTATGCTGAAAATCCAAATATTTTAATGGAAAAAACTGCCCTCGTCCTCAAAAAAATGGATGGGGAGCTCCCAACATTGTTCAAAACCTTACCTCGATTACCATATGGAATTAGACAAATTCCAGATTTTGCAGCCCCAGGCAATACAACAGCATATTATCAACCGGGAAGTGGAGATGGTACAAAATCTGGAACTTATTATGTGAATACCTATGATTTAAAGAGTCGTCCTCTTTATGAAGTTGAAGCGTTATCTCTTCATGAAGCAGTGCCTGGGCATCATTTACAGATTGCTTTGCAACAAGAAATTGAAATGCCTAACTTCAGAAGATTCGGGTTTTTTACTGCATTTGTTGAAGGATGGGGATTGTACTCGGAGAGATTAGGTTTGGAATGTGGATTTTATCAAGATCCCTATAGTAATTTTGGGCGACATAGCTATGAAATGTGGCGAGCTTGTCGTCTTGTTGTAGATACTGGAATGCATGCATTAGGGTGGTCACGCCAAAAAGCAATTGATTTCATGGCTGAAAATACATCTCTTTCTTTATTAAACATAACAAATGAGATTGATCGTTATATAGCATGGCCGGGTCAAGCTTTAGCTTACAAGTTGGGAGAAATTAAAATCCGTGAATTAAGAGCGCATGCGGAAAAAGAATTGCAAGAGAAGTTTGATATTCGAGAATTCCATGACGCAGTGTTATTAAGTGGATCACTACCGCTGGATGTACTTGAAAACAAAATTAACACTTGGATTGAGAAATTAAAAAACTAGAAAATAAATTACAATGAATATATTGTTTTTATCCCAATAGTTATTTTATTAATTGATTACTGTAATGTTGCCTGAGCTACACAGATTCTTTTCTAAGATAACTCATAATAATTATATAGAGAAGTCAAAATTTTATTTAGTAAACACTGTAAATTTTCTAATGACTCTTTAAGAGGTAAAATATGTCAAACTGTAAAAATATTCAAAACAATAATATTCATGAACACAATTCACTCTACAATGATGGTGGAGATCTCCAATATTTTGAATGTAATCGTTTGTTGTTTGATTTTAAAGTTTACATCATCCGTACGTTTGGATATGAGACTTGGAATTCGCTTTTGGATAATAATGAATTCTATAACTTATTTACAAATTTAGGATTAACATTTGGTGAATCTATCTTTCACGATATACTCAACATCTTAATTGATTATCTTAGTGTGGATATCAAACATATCATTTGTTTTTTTACTGAATTTAGAAAAACTATTGAATTTCTATCCTATGAGGAAATTAGAAATCAAATTGAGCACATCATTTGATAAAATCTCAACAATGAATTTATAGTGCTCAGACATTTATTTTCTTTGAAAACAACTAATATATAGTTTTTAGATGGAACGATAAACGGTATCATGTCTCTTTTCATTTTAGTTTTAACAATGGTATTTTTACTCGGATTAATGTCATTTGCTTCGGAACTTCTCGCATTAGGTTCTGAAATTCTCGAAGTGAAATTTGGTGCAGGTTTTGTGGGTTCAGTGATTTTGGGATTTAGATCATGGAGAGGGGAATTGGTAGTAACTATATTAAAATAAAGAATTACAAATAATATTTGTTTACAAATTATGGAGAAGTTGGGACAAATTATCAAAAAATCTTATGAAAAAGAAATAATTCTTACCCTACAAATAAGGTTTATAACCATAAAAATAAATAACGACAAAGTGCGGATAAATATACTAGATCTTGTCCGTATTTATCTGAATACAGCTCATTGTGTTCAGGAGAATGAAAACGAATGAATTTAATAAAAAAAATGTTAGTACTAGTTGTTGGTTTTACCCTAATACTAGGAATGATCACACCAGGTACTGCAATTACTTATGGAGATCTCGATGGAGATGATCACCCATATGTTGGGCTAATGATCGCAGATGTTAATGGCAACCCAGCTTGGAGATGCTCAGGAACACTTATCTCATCAACTGTCTTTTTAACTGCCGGTCATTGCACTGAAGGTGCAGATGGTGCTAGAGTATGGTTTGATTCAACAGAATTAATTTCTTTTAACGAGTAAGTATTGTTATGATTAATTAATTTTAATAATTATCAAAAAATCTTATGAAAAAGAAATAATTCTTACCCTACAAATAAGGTTTATAACCATAAAAATAAATAACGACAAAGTGCGGATAAATATACTAGATCTTGTCCGTATTTATCTGAATACAGCTCATTGTGTTCAGGAGAATGAAAACGAATGAATTTAATAAAAAAAATGTTAGTACTAGTTGTTGGTTTTACCCTAATACTAGGAATGATCACACCAGGTACTGCAATTACTTATGGAGATCTCGATGGAGATGATCACCCATATGTTGGGCTAATGATCGCAGATGTTAATGGCAACCCAGCTTGGAGATGCTCAGGAACACTTATCTCATCAACTGTCTTTTTAACTGCCGGTCATTGCACTGAAGGTGCAGATGGTGCTAGAGTATGGTTTGATTCAACAGAATTAATTTCTTTTAACGAGTAAGTATTGTTATGATTAATTAATTTTAATAATTATCAAAAAATCTTATGAAAAAGAAATAATTCTTACCCTACAAATAAGGTTTATAACCATAAAAATAAATAACGACAAAGTGCGGATAAATATACTAGATCTTGTCCGTATTTATCTGAATACAGCTCATTGTGTTCAGGAGAATGAAAACGAATGAATTTAATAAAAAAAATGTTAGTACTAGTTGTTGGTTTTACCCTAATACTAGGAATGATCACACCAGGTACTGCAATTACTTATGGAGATCTCGATGGAGATGATCACCCATATGTTGGGCTAATGATCGCAGATGTTAATGGCAACCCAGCTTGGAGATGCTCAGGAACACTTATCTCATCAACTGTCTTTTTAACTGCCGGTCATTGCACTGAAGGTGCAGATGGTGCTAGAGTATGGTTTGATTCAACAGAATCGGAAATTTTGGCAAAAGGGTATCCCTTTGGTGGAGCAGGCGCTCATGAAGGAACACCTGAACTATACCCATTATATAACCCAGCTGCATTCTTTGTAGCTGATGTTGGTGTTGTAATCCTTGATGTACCAGTTTACATGGACACATATGGAGCACTCCCCGAAGTAGATCAATTAGATGCCTTAGCTAGGCGTAGAGGAAATCAAGATGTAACCTTTACAGCAGTTGGATATGGTTTACAAAGGATTAATCCAGTCTTTGTAACAGCAGTAAGAACAAGAATGGTATCCAATCCACATCTTGTTCAAATCAACACCCCCGGATTTACAGGTGATTTTTCACTTCTACTATCTAACAATGCCACAACAGGTGGTACATGTTTTGGAGATTCAGGAGGTCCAAACTTCCTAGGTGATACTAATGTAGTTGCTGGAGTAACATCATTTGGTTTGAACGGAAATTGTGCAGGAACCGGTGGTATCTTTCGAATGGACCGAGCAGGTCCTCTTGATTGGGTAACGTCTTTCCTATAATCAAATTAAAATTATATTAAAATAAACAACAATAATTTAAAGATCAAATACAGCCAATAATTCTTAATCTAAATACTTAGTAACAAATTATGCCGCTGGATACCTATTTATCACAAATAGGAATTTTGAACCTCATTGAGCTGATGTTGGACGAGGTTAAACTGTATGGCAAAGATGACCCCATTAAAGATATTTACAAATTGTTAAATTATTTGACTGATCAATCTAATAAGACTCAAAACTACCAAAACTTAACCACAGTTAAAATTATTGAATCTAGATTGAAAGTATTGTCAGGTGATTTAAATCAAGCAAATGAAATTCTTGAGGAAGCTCTACTTATTTCATCTGAATTAAAATTAATCAATTTGAAGGAGCAAATACTGATAGAGCAGAAGCATCTAATGGGAGAATTGGAAAATTGGAAGGAACTATTGGAAAACAATGTGGAGATATCAATAAGGCTTGAAAAACTTAAATTAATTAATTATATCAAATATGCAAAACAAATAGCTGTCGAGAAATGGTGATTTTTTAGGATCTGAAACCTTTTGGTATTCCATCTGAGCTAAAGAAAAATTGTTTCAGCCAAAGAGACACATAAACTAACAAAATAAGGACAGGAACTTCAATTAAAGGGCCAATAACGGTACATATAACTTGAGGTTTCAAATTTTTAGGATTATTTCCCTAGCCAAATTATTTATTTAGTTGGTATTCTTGTGCAACTTGATATTTATGGGAACTGAAAATGTAGATAGAGAAACAATTGAAGTATTGAAATTAGCAGGACTTGCAATTATTATTGCAACAATTGCAAACGTTATTCTATATTATATAGGAGCGTCAGTTGACGCATTCGATGATAGAGTGATTAATCCTAGCACTGATGCTGAATTGGTTGTAATGGATGTAATTCAGGCTAGTATAATGTTTCTGATCATTGGAACAATAGCTTATTTCGTTGTGAATAGGTTCACAGATAACACTAAAACGAATTTTCGAAATCTGGCAGGTGTTGGTTATATTCTTAGTTTATCCAACCCTCTATTAATTGATAGTATCAGAGCTTCAACTTATATATTTTTAATTACCATGCATACTGTAAGTGCGGTTATTTTTATTTATCTAATGATTTATAAAAATGATTAACCTACGGAGAAATTATATACCAGTTATTTACAAGTTACCTGCAATAATTTATGCTCAAAAAGATGGTTTATCTTTTAAGTTCTGAAACCTTTTACATCCCCTTCTGGAGAAAAGAAAAATTGTTTCAACCACAGTGAGACATAAACTAATAATATAAGCACTGGAACTTCAATTAATGGACCAATCACAGTACTTACGGCTTGTTTACTCTCTATTCCATAAGTCCCAACTGCAACCGCAATTGCTAATTCAAAATTATTGGAAGCAGCTGTGAAAGACAAGGCAACAGTTTTCTCATAGGTAAATTTCAAAAACCATGAGAGGAGAAAAGCGAATGCAAACATGATAAAAAAATATAGAAGTAGTGGAGCAGCAACCTGCAATAACTTCCATTTAAGATTGACTATATTCTGACCTTGCATAGAAAACATAACTACTATTGTGAATAAGAGGCCAATCAATGCAGTAGGTGCTAGTTTAGCTGTAAATTCAGTATCATATTTCTCTTTACCCATTTTCTTAACCCCCACATACCTCGTTATCATCCCTGCAATTAATGGAATACCAAGGAAAATGAAAACACTTAATGCAATTTCACCCATTGAGATATCCAATTCAGATGGATCTGCACCAAACCAAGAACTAGCCACAGATAGGAAAAAGTAAGTGTAAAATGAATACATCAAAACTTGAAATAATGAATTGAGGGCTACAAGCACAGCGGCATCTTCATCTTCACCACCTGCTAACATATTCCATATGAGAACCATGGCAATACATCGTGCTAATCCAACAATAATGAGCCCTTCTCTGAACTCAGGCTCATCAGCTAAAAATAGCCATGCAAGTCCAAACATCAGGAATGGTCCAACAATCCAATTGAGAATTAATGAAGTGGAGAACATTTTACGTTCATTTTTTAGTTTGTTTAATTCTTCATATTTCACTCTAGCAAGAACAGGATACATCATCCAAAGCAATCCAATTGCAATTGGGAGAGAGACTGATCCAAATTGCACTGCATTAAATAAATCAACTATCCCTTCAAAATGGCCCAAGATAAATCCAAAAATCATAGAAAGAATTATCCAAATGGGAAGATAGCGGTCTAATGATGATAATTTGCCTCTTAATTTCGTCTCAAAAGCTTCTGTGTATCCTTCAACTTCATTCATTATAATTTTTAATGTTATGAAAGATAAAAAAATTATTGTATATTTTCAATAGTTTCACAATTTATTTCATTAAAAATTTAGAATTGCGTGTAGTCTCTAACTATGCGCAAATAACAATTTTAAATCCATAATGTAATTCAATACGTTGTTATGAATAGGATTATAATTTCTGTTAATTTAATTGTCTATTATGGGTTCTGCTAAAGAAACAGTAATTAGAAATTTTAAGGGAGTAATACGGGGAACAGATTTTGTCTTGCAAGCAATCCCTTCAGATAAGCTTAATCACAAATTGGACTCGAAAGGTACTAAACTAAGAGATATCGCATTCCATATAGCTACATTACCTTTAGGAGCTACCATATTTGCAAAAGGTGTTTTTGAAAAATTTCCAAGTGTCCCAGTTTTAATGGAGGCATTCGATGAATATTTAGGGGAAATGATGAAATCAAATGATTACGCGGCAATATTTAGAAAATCTTGTGAAGTATTTCTAGATCACTACAATCAATTTTCTGATGAAGAATTTGTAAATTCAACTTATTCTAATTTTCTTACTGGTGGTCCAATAACTCACTTAGGTGGTTTCCTGGGTACTCAAAATCATGTAGTTCACCATAGAGGAACTTTGTTTGGATTTCTAAGATCACTTGAAATTCCTGTCTCGATGCATCAATATTTTGGAATGAATCCATTAGAAATGTAATTTCAAGATAAGTATATTTTATTTCTTCAATTTTATTAATTATGTGCTTGTCTTTGATCCTTTCAATTTATTCTGATAATAGAAATAAACATAAAGGAAAGGTGCTTGTAGCAAGGCCAGGTATGGTCCATTTTCTTTAATTAACTCACCAATTTCTGGATAGTCGGGAAAGAGTTGATTAAGAAAAGAAACCCCAATACCAATAATTGCTCCAGCACCTCCAATTTTGAATAATTTTTGTTGTTGGGATTGAGTAATTCCTAGACTTGTTTGAGCTGATGTTACAAAATTGATATCTTGGCGTGCTATTGGTTCTGCTTCATCGAAATCTAATAAATTCTCTTCCTCATCAAAAAATGGATAAACCACTGCTAAAATATCTGATGTATTTTGATGTAATGGAGTAACTGCTATTTTAAAATTTACTATTTCACCTGGAGACACATGTAATTCTACCATAGGAGGAGAAATTGTATCTTGACCCTGAAAAACAATCCGTAATCCGGGTTTATCTGTGGGATTTTGTACAGTAATAATAACATCAGATGGAATTCCTTCTTGAAATAGTTTTGTTGGTTTACAATTGCAAACAAAATACTGACAACCACAGCTAAAGATAGTCCCCCACTACT
Source organism: Candidatus Heimdallarchaeota archaeon LC_2 (assembly GCA_001940725.1). The sequence continues at coordinate 11,407 of MDVR01000012.1, forward strand.
ATTCTTAGAGTTGTTTAAGACTTCCATAAAACGTGAATTTAAACATCGTAATTAAGCTGTTTCCAAATAAATATGTTAATTCTATTATTAATTAAGTCAATATTAAAATAGCAACTATCAAATTTAAAGTAAATAGACCCTGTGTGCTTAATTGAGCGTATTCATATTAAATCAAATAAATATGATATGCAAATTGATCAATAAAAATAAAACTAAATTTAATGATTCATTTTAGTTAGTTAATTTGTCGTGTATCACTTGAAAATATTTATAGTTGGATTTGTAATCATAAAGTTAGAGATGATGGATTTCGAACTACTCAAAATAATTGTAACTATAGCAACAGGTGCAGCCTTAATTTTTGCATTACTCTTCCATTTTTGGAGCTTAGAAGATTCTGATGAATAAAAAATATCAAATTTCTTTATTATATTTTCCGTCTAACAATAAAATAGATTGAACTTGCAGATAGGTATAATATAATTCCAATAAGGATTAATTCTGAGAATGCTTCTTTATCCTGTATTATCAATTCAGGGTCGATTTCCCAAGTGAAAATACGACCATTATCAGAAGCAGTTACAAGTATATCATCTGATATCAGTATATTTGAGAATACAGAGCTACTATAATGTGAATTGTCTGCTTTCGCAACTTCACTTTCCTCTAGATCAACTAAAGAAGTATATTGAATTTGAGTTTCACTACTAAAATATATTAGATTATCTTGATTAGCAACTCCTCTCAATCCTCGATTATAAAAATCATAATTTTGATTTTCAATGTTAGGTTGTTCATCACTTGATTCCATCTTATTAATATCAAACAAGTTTTGAGTACTCCTATAGTAAAGTGTGTCCTCTATCATAAAAAGTGTGGCAGAATTAGGCGTTGGTACGCCATGTATGTTTTCTGTAAATTTAGAATTCAATACCTCAGTTGTAAAAGATGAAGTTGAGAAATTTGCACCTACCCCATTGTAACTTGTTAAAAGAAAATTATCAAAATTTGATTGGCCTATATGTAAGAAATATGTTTTATCATTATAACTAATAACATCTAATATTGTCATGTTTAGAGCTACTGTTGTAGTTCCAATAGAATCTATGCTTATTATATTTGCCCATATTGGTCTAAAAAAGTATGGAATTTGAGTTTGAATTAAATGAACTCCATGTTCATAAGGAGAAATAATATATTCAAATTGTCCGAAGGTAAGTTGATATTCAAGTCCCATACGACCACCAAAATCCCTTCCATCAATGCCAAGTTCCCATGTATAAAGTAATTCCATCTCTTCTGTTTCAAATGTGTATTTGTAGATTAAATAATTCCATTCCTTATTATCCAGCAGTAACATGTACATTTCATTATCTGTTATAACAGAATCTATTATACTCCGAAAACCCACAGGAATATTTGATAGTTTTTTAAGACTTAGAATTTTATTATTATCCGCATCAATTGAGTATCTCAAGATATGATAAGATAATGAAGTACCCTGCCACAATAATCCATAAGCAATAATATCAATCTGATCCCCAGTATCATACATTCCATGTATCTCTAAATTTTCGTAGGAACCTATTTCATCCAAATCTAGACTATTAATATTATTATCTTCCGCCTGTTTCGCATATGCAAATACTGCAAAAAATAAAAGGAGGAGAATAAATGAAACAGTAACAATTAATTTAAGCTTTTTTCGCAATTTAATTGATGCGAAGAATGTTTTTCGAGTAGCTGAAGTTCTTTCTGTGCCTTGTAAGATTTCAATATTAGATTCTTTTATAGATATTCGTTGACCTCGGAGATGAAGATAATAAAATATCATGACAAATATTGGAGGAAGAATATAAACTTGATCAAATAATATGCTATAACCAGCAATGGATCCATCTCCACCACCATCATTAATTAAAGCACTTAGTATTAAGAAATTTATTGCAACCAATAAATCTAATGCAAACCCAAAATATATCAAGGTTCTTAGAAGACTCAACCTTTTCTCAAAAGGAGGTGCAACAATTTCTGTTTTTCTATTTAAAATTGTATAAGCTAAAGGATGCTTCTTCTTAGATTCAATATCTTTATCAGTGGAAATTATTGATTTGAAACTTACACTTCTCGTATTATAATAAGCAATTAAAATGAAAAATGGAAAGAAAAATAATTGGTAAGCTAGTAATAGCCACACACCAGAAAAAAGAGTTCTTTCAGGACTGAAAAGCAAAATGTATGTGGATACAAATATATCCACAATTAATAATAAATCAAATATTATAGGTAAAATTCTTAACCTTGAATTTGGAGCCAAATAACTTTTCGTTGAAATAACCGATTGCATAAGAGCACCTATCTCCCCTATGGTTTGGAAAAATATTAATCTTACTAAGCACAACAAATAAAAATAATAAGATCATAATCTTCATATTTGCTAATTTCAATTTATGTAAGAACAAAATATTATATTTTTGAATAAAAATTATGGTTGTGGGTAGATTATGAATAAAAGTACAATCGAACTAATATCTGTGATCAATTTAAGGTTAGTAATTCAATGGAATTTGAGGAATTGAAATCCAATTTGTTTTAAATTTGCTTTGGGATCAGTTTTACTTGATTTAATGAAAACAATGAAATCGTATTTTTTGGATATTTTATATTATATCAGATTAGATGACGAGAGTTGTTTGGAAAATTGAAGACACAAATATTCTCTAATATTGCATAATAATAAAATTTAAACTAATTTACGGTAATTTTTTAAAAAAATTAAATTCAAAATTTGATTACCGATAAATGCGTAAACAAATTTATTATAGTTATTCATATTTTATAAAACACGCAAATAACGATTTTTATGACTTATCTTTCTTCAATAATTGATGGAAATCCTCGAAAAGCAATAATTAGTATCATAGGCCCATCAAATGCAGGAAAAACAACTTTGGTAAAATTCCTCGAAACTGGGTTGACTCAGAAAAAATCCCCTAGTACAACATTAGGAGTCGATTATAGAAAGAATCATATTAAAATCGAAAATTGGGAATTCAGTCTTATTGATGTTGGGGGACAGGTAATATTTCAGGAGCTTTTTTGGGATATTTCTGTGCAGAAATCTGATGGAATAATTTTTATTATTGATGCAACAATCAACCCAGATGCCCATAAGAATGAATTTGAGAATCAAATTGAACAGTTTAATTATGCTCTCGATATTCTAAATGAAGATACTGTACTTCTAATTCTTTTAAACAAGCAAGATTTGAAAGAATTAAATCCTTTGCAACCAACCGATTTTATCAAACTAGTAAAAAATGATAGATTTAAGTCAACTACAACAGGGTTATTACCAGCTTCCGCAAAATACGGTGATGGAGTAAAAGAGGCCTTTATGTGGCTTGCTAAGAATTTATCTGATCAAAATTATGATTGATCGATGATAGATAAATAAATTCTAATTGTCACCATACCATCAATCGATTGATTAGCAGCACTTTGGAAATAAATTGTAATACTATTTAACTTTCTTTTGTAAAATCTTCGATTCATTTAAGATTCAGTGTCTCCATAGTATTTATATGTATAAACAAACACTATCGTATGAAATAAATACACGATTGTTAAACTCAATAAAAAATATCAAATTATTAGAGAGTGTTTATTCTGGTCTACCTATAGAAAGGTGGTGTTTCATCCATGAAAATGATGATGTTTTTAGTGATATGGGGGAAGAAGATGCACGGAGGCACGACCGAACACCAAAACCAGATCGATTGGAAAATGAAGATATGCGTTACATTTTCAATTTTGATGGGATAACAACATTGGATCTCCCCATTGTATTAGATAAAATGATATTTCTCTCTATCGATGATTTAATTGATAGAGAGAAGATTACGGAATTTGGGATTCGAGGAAAGAGAATAGAATTATTAAGCAGCTATCTTTTCGAACCAGTTAAAGATAATATAAAAGGGATAAGGATTGAATATTGTACCATTGACGAGATCACTGAAAATTTATTTAGTGATCTAGATCTAGATTATTTGATAATAGAAAATTGTATAATAGATAAAATTCCGCCCAATCTTGGAATTAAAAGAACAGCAGTTGGCATTCTTCAATTTCATGATAATCAAATCTCCATGATGAAAGAGCTTAGAATCAAGTTGGATCCGATGTCCGCTTATAACATTGAGATATCCCCGTTTATGATACTATGATTTTATCATAAGCACGTTGTACAATTAGAGTTCCGCCCGGTCTGTAAAGATAGTTTGGATTAGTCAACGCATCGAAATAGTAGTTAGCAATCCATGGCGGCTCCCCATAATCATCTCTAAGACCAAAATGCACAAAGGGGAATTTCCATGTGATACCAATTGAATCTTTCCAGCCGTTGTTCGGTGAAACTAAGCCTAGATCTGTATAATAATCCTCAAACAAATGTCTTAGATTCTCATTATTTTGCATCACTAAGAAAGGATGTACAATCTCAGTTTGACCGGATCCAAATAAATTGTGAATAGCGAGGTTAGTCGCCCCATTTCGATCTGCGGAATCACCAGTATTCACTTTGTTGAAAGAGGAGAATAAATTAGAGAACGAAATATCAACAAAATTGGTAGCCGAAAAATTAATGATGTATTCGTCCGCCTCAATATCGTAAGTTGGGAAAAATTCATCATATGTAGGATTGTAGCCTGTTTGGTCATTGAAAAATAATCGCCCTAATTCACTATCAAGCAATCTTTTCGCACGGCTTATCTCTGCATTAACTAAATTATAATGTTGTGAAGTATGATCTCTATATTTATATTCTTGTTGAACGACATCGGCGATCATCATCTTCGTCCCAGCTTCATTTTTAAAGGGATTGGCAGATCTTACCATATCTTTACTTGCCGCTAACACCACTTCATCCAAGAAATCAATCCAAGTCTCATTATTCTTAGATTCAGTATTGTAAATCATTATCGGATTACTGAGAAATGTCGCATGATCAACGATATCACCATATCGATTTATCACGGCCTCAATCTGTGACGAACCCATATCCTCACCCATCTGAGCAAATATATCAAACATAATATCCATTCCCAGCATACCATCAAGTTGGCTTACGAGTGCATAATAGTTCATTATATGTTTCAATTGATTTAAAGGATCGTCTTTATTGAGAAAATTGGGCCTTGGGATCCTACCTGAATTTATCTGATCCGCCTCGGATTGTGACAATGCAGAATTGACAAATACATCAGGATTCCAGTATCCATCAACAATTAATGGCCTTGTGATATTTTGATTATCCTCAAATACCCAGAATGATGTAAGATTTTTTGCAAGATCTATTGTGAAACTAAATTGCTGGCCATAATATTGATGAGTGATATCCAATGAATAAGCAATATTGGCAGTCTCATTTCCTAAAATGTCAAAAGTCATGATTGTTTTTTCTGGTAATTCACTTATAATGTAATTCCGAATTGATTGAATTTGAGTATCATACTCATCCACAGTAACGTCTCGAATCATTGCACCAAGAGCTTCCCTTTGATATAACTCATTTTCTAATAGAGCGTTAATCTGTAAATGGGGTTCTCGTCTCATATCGATAAATTCCCCTACATCACCTAAAGTCATACTGGAATATACTTCTTCATATGCAGTTTCAGGCTCCGAATTCAACAGCGCCGCGCCACCTATGATGTCTACTAAAATGGGCTTTAATCTCGTCGCAATAATATCGATAAGTGCCTCATTTGTTTTACGCAACCAAGGTGTGTCAGCAAGTAAATTTCGCAGGTCCTTAGTGTTCTTTAGTGCATTGAATAAGTCACCCTCAAGCCAATTTTCGAAGGATCTAAATCGTGGCATTATACCACGCTTAGGTATCCACAGTTTCAGAGATTTGGGATTTGGTCTGGGGGTATCATATTTTAGCCATTTTACAAACCCATCCCAAGTGTCATCAACTATACCAGAATTAACCGCGGTCCTGTAACCATCAGGACGCGCAAGCCAGTTCACTATAGCCTTTTGTTGTTCCGCGGTAAGAAATTCACTAAATTGTTTAAGGTATGCCTCCAAATCTGAAGGGCTGTTAGCAAGTTCATTTGCAATCACACGATAACCAAAATCAGTACTGTCCGTATGTTGAGCCCCTAAATAAGAAAGATCTATCGGCTCGGGCGAGAGAACTGTCAATTTAATGTTAGCCGGTGGCACTATGGATCTCCTGATCGCCAATAGCGTTTTGGTGTACTCCGTTGGCATATCAACCCCAATACCAACTGCTCCATAGTAGTAGAAATCGTTCTGAAGATCGCTAGTAATTCTATGTATGAGACTATAAGCTGCCTCTTCCCGAGTCAATGGTAGACCAAAAAACATTGTTTCAGTCGCCCACACGTCATCGAGAGGGTTATCATTAACTTTCTTAAGATAAGGAAAAGTCCATTCAGTTGACTTTCCTGCTCTAGTAGTTTTTGGATTACTAGTAAGCATCATAGCTAAGAAATCAGCCGGGGATGCACCACGTGAGCCGGGAATGCTGTATAAAGTGATGTGTCGCCCATCAAGCATTTTCCCTGGATTATCAGGATCAGGGTATTGCATATTAATATAATCCATTGTCCTCTTGTTCATGTGTTTCTGATCTTCGAGGGCGTGTTTGAACATAGTCTCCATATTAGGAGTCTGGCCATTCATGTAAAGCCATGGAAAAGTTTTTGAGTTAACTTCAGTTACTCTGAAGGGCACTCTGCCTGACTCAAGCAACTCACTAGACGTATGTGAAGTCCCTGGACGTAGATGGAACTTAATTGAAACTAAATTAGTAGCCTCTTTCTTATCGGGATATATAAATGAAGTGATCTGATATTCATTCCCTTGAACATTCTTTGCCCCTGTCTTGGTTGGATATGTTGGCGGAGTATATGAACCAGGAGTGTATTCAATTAGAGATGTCTTAGTGTCGACAACAACCTGATCTACATCATAACCAAACCTTGGGTTTTGGCCTCCTTGGTCAGATTCCCTATAGAAAGCTCTATCGGGGACGAATCTATGTTTTCCTGTTTGTTGTTCGGCTGATTTCAAAGTTCGGTATAAATCCGCCATGGTTTTAACATTTCCATCGCCATTTTCATTAGGAATCTCGAGAGGAGCATGCGTTGGACCATTGAAGACCCTAGGGAGCGGCACTCCCTCTAATTCAGCCAAGGTCCTTGCCTTTTTAGTTACAGGATCTCTTGATAGAGTAATAAGTTCATAATACGAAACAATATCTATTTGTAATGATCTCACCCTTCCATTATAATCCTTAAAGATAAAGGAATATGGAGTCGAATAAAGTGATTCCTCAAAAAATTCATTAGTACCAGGAATAATAGACTCAACAGAGGTAGGGACAGTCATAGCCTTCTTTACAAGATTGTCACTGGAATCTACAATATACAATGCCAGAGCTTCCGCCGAGTTCGAAATGCGATTTGATAGGGCAGTTGCAAGTAAGACAGACGTATCCTCATCAAAATTATGACGATCGATCGCCATCTGCACAAAACGAGAGTGAAGTTTGGATTTTGTCCATTCATCAACAACACTACCTGCAAAATGTTTTCCATATCCCTTATTAGCATATAGGTAGGGATTATCGGATGCAGAAGTTGGGCTTAAAATTTTTCGAGTTGATTTAACTTCACCTGGCATCACAATAAATTCACCAGATTCGATCCAATTTCCAGATCCATCTTCGACAGGTAACCTATAGGCAATTAGCATATCAAAACTCTGTCCTTGAGGATTCAAATAAAGGGATCTTTTGATTATCTTATCAGCTTCTTTGAAAGCGCCAAGTTCACCAATCCCTAACTTCGAAGAGTGGAGTATATGTGCCCTTAAAACGTCCCTATGGAACTTGGCAGCCTCGAGAGCAGCTTCGACCTCTGAAATCATAGAATAAGTTCTTGTATTGAAAACGGCACCCGTTCGAGAATATTTAACTGCTTTTAAGTAATCTCTATAGGCACCATTCAGTTGTGTATGCAGTTTTTCAACAAGTTGAGCCTCAATTGCAATACTTGTATCCATAAACTCACCGAATTTAGCCTCAAGCTTCTTGACGTACACCCATCCAACCTTTAGTTTCTCCTCGATTATTAGTTTCTCCCACCCAATTCTATTGATTAGTTTCGAGTCGAGATCTCCGTCCTTGAAATATTGTTTTGTCTTAATGAATAATGGATCTGTAGTATCATATTCAACCTTAGTAGGAACCGGCTTGATTTGTTGTGGGATATCTGTATATGTAATGAGTTTATTAATCATTGTTCTAGGATCATCCTGATTGATAAATCTCGCTCTGTCACGTGTCATACCCTTGTATAGATCTACGAAGGTATCAAGTTGAGTATCAGATATTTTAACCTTGAAATTTGTATCTTGAAGGAGTGAAAGTTGGAAGAGGAACGTCTTTAATCGTTTCAAATCAGGTGTTCCGAGAGTCCCAGTACCCCTTATAACAACTGCATCCGCTATTCGAGATATCGAGTCAGGATCATTGGCATTTGTTGTTCCGGTAAATTTCCAAAGTTGTCTATAAATCACAAATTGTTCAGGATCCGATATCCTCATTTGGGATAAAAGTAAGTGAACCTCTTTTCTATTCACACCAAATAAAGCAAATAGATAGTGAGTATCAGCAGTTTTAATTAATGCCTCACAAAAGCCATTTGCGTTGTTAAGACTCAACGCAGATATCTTAAATGGATCACAAGCTATAAGTTTCGCCAGCATGTCATCAGATCTTTTCCGGGCTCCTAAAACTATTTGATTCGCCTTGTACCACTCGGCATCGGCCTTTTCGATAAACTCATCAAGAGGCGTGCCCCCGATTTTTTGCGCCTTTGATTTTTTAAGTTTAAATAATTTATTTGTTTCACCAGTCTCCTTGATAAATTTCGAATCCTCTGCTTTGAATATTCTCTTGATAAATTGCCCAACATTAACTACCATTTGTAAAATGAATTTAGCAATAGATGCCAAAATCTCAAAGGGCTTGACATAAAATGATTTGAAGATCGATTTGAATAGACTCGCAATAGGAGATAGGACCTTGTTTTCAGAAATTGGGACAAATCTAGACCCAAAATGCTCCCTAGTAGCAGCATTAATGGAATCTACACGAAGTTTCGTAGAATCCATCAACTCTCTTCTAAGAATATCCTGAGCGACTTCTCTCTCAAAGTATCCAACCCCATGTCCGGTTTCTTGTATGGTATGTAAGGATCCTGTATTTAGCAATTCTACCGCCTCTGCCCTTTCGAGTCCATTAATTCTGTAGTATTTCTCAGCAGTTTCCATATATTCATCCTTAAACACATACACGTTATCCAGTTCTTCCTGGAATTCAACATTATCCAAGATTTGTTCATTCACATAATTATCTTTATGAATCTGAATTGCATCCTCGCTTAGTCCGTCTGCTTTGAAAGAAGACCGTTTAAATTCATCAAATTCATTGGCGAATTTAATTCTAGAGTTGTCCACAACCATCTTTTCAATTCTAGAAAGTTCGGCCAATGCGGCCTTATCAACAGCATCGGGCCCAAACGCCCTGAGCATTATTCCACTATGCTGTGCTTCAGAAAGTCCATCAGCTCTAATATTAGTTACAACGGTATCTTGGTTTTTCAACATTTTAGTGCCCGAATCACCACTGAATATACTCTTGAATATAGAGTATGGGGAGAAAATTGCTTCACCAATTCCACTTTTTATGTTTGATTTTGGTTTTGTTACGGTACTAACAGAATCTAAGTCGACTCTGTTAACCTTATTCACAATATTTTCGAGAACTTCACCAAGTTTTCCTAAACCGGAAGGAATCTTTGAAACAGATGTCGCTTTTACCAACTCATCACTCATCTCGAAAACATTCTTAATTCCCTTTTTGGCTGCGTCTGCACCGACTTGTGTTGGACCTAGAGCAAATAAATCTGGAATAATCATTGCCATTCCAATTACCCGATCAAACATGGTGTCCCCAAACATGAAATCCCTGACATCTTGGAAGAGTCCGATTATATCGCCAAAACCAGGGATGAAATTAACAGCCATTTCTATTAAGAAAATATAGAATTCCTCAGTAATTCCAATATCTAAGGGGAATTTCTTACCACCAGTTTTTCTTCCAAAGCCGTCTGTTGCTTCATTGTTCTCACCAGCAATAGGACTATCACCGATGAAAAGATCTATACCAACGATACCCCACTCTTGTCCTGCGGTTATTACAATACCTATATTGGCGTTTGAAATCAGCTTCATTATATCATCTATTATGTTAGCCTCTATTCCCCATCCATCAAGGACGGTATCGACCACATTCCTGATAACCTCAATTGTTAATTGTTGAAATACAATTGGCAAGGTGATAGGTATTCTTAAATCCTCGAGAGCCATGAAGTATAGCCATACGGTAGAGCCCTTTTCACGTCTAGCCAATATATCGAAATTATGAAAATTATGTTCTGGATCATATGGATCAAATCCAAGAGGAGCATCATCGTATCCAACAGACCAGCCCATAGACTTCGCAAGATTTTCTATCATGAAAGTTTTCATACGTTGAGCAGATTCTCCCTCACCAAATGCGGCAAATGGTCTGTCAATTTGCAGTAATTGATTTGATAGATATCTAGTTGGTAGGTAATCCTCAAATTTCGAGGTTGCGAGTTCCTCATGGTTATTTGAAGGGAATAATTCAGGGAGTTCGTGACCAAAGCCAATTGCTGAACCAAGAAGAAGCGCCCAGAAGGTCAAGAATGCGAATTGTCTAACCGACTTATTTACCATATCTACGTAAATTAAGAATTCTTTTAGCCATCCTACCCTATCAAAAATTGTTGATTGGCCTGCTGAAAAATCATCAACCGCCCTATTATCCGGCTCATTAGAACCGATATACTTATTGAATAGTGAGAGCATTTGACCCTCATAAATTATATCATCAGGTCTTGGAGGCGCAGAGATATCAAAAGTACGATCAACCAGTTCAAATGTCATTGCGTTGGCCATATCGTTAACTCCATTGGTTAAAGTATCAAAGAATGTCATCAGGCTTTCCACCTTATCAGTGACCTGATTCCACAACCATTTTAGTGGACCTCCAAGAAGGTCCATAATTTTGTCCTTGAGATATTTGTATCCAGCTACAATTACGTCAATTGCCTTGGCAAACACAGATAGAGCGAAGGTACAGGTATTAGCAACCATTCCCTCAAGAGCCTCATCAATACCAGAGAAAATGTTGCCCCCATCCCAAACTCCGTTCCATATCTCAGTTACAAAAGGCTTAACAACACCATCCACAAATTCAACGGACATAATTAATGCCCCGACAGGTGCGAAATTACCGAAATTACTCTCGAATTTACCCCATGCAGAGCTGGCATCCTTACCCTTTATCTTTTGAACCTTATTCCATAAAGCATTACCCAGATTCATTATCTCGAGATAACCTGGATCAAGATTTGCCATGGCAAGGGCAGCAACTATTGCGATACTCTTATCTTCGAATGCGCCTTTTACAACAAGATTTTCTGTTTTATATGATGCCATGCTAAATGAATCATAGATTATATCGGAGGTGAAATGTCTGATCATCCCATAATCGAGTAATTCGATATTTAATGTACCAGAGTGAAGATAATAGTTATACTCAATATTATCAGGTGTGAGTATCCACATCATGGATTGATCAGTGTACAGAATACCGGATGTCCCATCCTCAAGATCAAATACAATATAAGGATATTGAGAAGAATATGCTGGATTTGAATAACTACCTGTTAATGAAAGTCCTGAAATGGAAGAAGCATCAACATTCACACTGTTGGGAACACTTGGGAGATTGTTTCCATCAATTGAGTACAACCAAGCACTGGAAAGTTCTGTACCTATGTTTTGGGACTGGAATTCATTGGTGGTCAATTGAGTAGAATCATTCAGATAAATTGAATCTCCTCTTGAGTCAACTGCTTTTACATTTGCGTCTTGGGGTAAAGAAATTGAATACCCCAAATCAGTTGAATGGATTTCAATTCCAAATTCATTCAAGGAGACAAAATTATCACGACGGGAATCAGTGGGAGAATATGACAATGTCACAAGCTGATCTAGAATCTGACCTTCCTCGGTTGCGATACTACCATCAGGTCTAATCGAAACACTGCTAGAACTTAATTCCCATTCATCACGTATTCCTGCATCATTTATCCACGTCTGGACAACAGTCATTGCCTGCTGTGGTGTACCCTTGTCAATTGTAATTAAGGTGTAGATTACTCCCGCTTTACTAGCACCTGGGAGAACACTGCAATACCCCTCTGCAGCTCTGAAACCAATTATTCTTTCAGATTTGTGGTGGGCAATCCCATTCGAGTCAATTATCCAGCTACCATATGAATCCTTGGCACCATCAATATTCCGATTGAGTGGAGCAAATCGTTCACCACCCTCACCGCTAGTATCTAAAGAGGGAATGGATCTAACTACATTCTTGTAATTCATTGGATCATATTTGACAGGTTCAACGAGAGCATAGGCATTATCTGCAAATTTATCTCCGCTTTCTTTTCCAACCATTATTGAGAAATCAAGTGCACCGTCATAAATTTCCTCTGCAATATATCCCTTAAGTTTCTGCAACCCATTAAGAAATCTCTCGGCCAAACTGTCGTCGGGGTTATAATCATAATGATATGTTTTGATGGCTATACTCAATTGATGAATACCAGAGTACGAGGGGATCATAATGTCAATATATCCAGACCCGTCCTTACTCTCGATATCTAAATTTTCATCAGCAAGTTTAGTGAAGGTAGAGACATTAACATTTTCCCAAGTGCTAGAATCTATTGATTCACCATAATTATTTTTCAAATATCGCATCCTCCAGCCACTATTACCAAATAACAAATCGGCTTCATAATAGATCTGGTATTGGTCTACAATTATAGAAGCGATAGAATATATGTCCTTTGTATAAATTCGAACGCGGAAACGATCTGATACTGTAGAATGGGGCAATAAAATACTAGTCGTTGCCAGCATATATCCCTCGATTTCTTCCTCAGAAGATAAATCAAGATTGTTGGATAGAATACCACCCAAATTAAAAGTTGGCAACTTATTTTCTTCATCCACCTCAGGGAGTGCAAGTGCAGCGATCCTTAAACGAGCCGAAACTTGATCTGGGCCATCTAATGTATAGTCCTGTCCTGGAAGAGGCAATATGTTGCTAAACCTCTTTAATTCCTGTTTAATTGCCAAAGCACTCTCATCTAATCTAGAATCTTTGTGTACAACTGTTCGTGATGTTGCCATCAGATCTTGACATTTTACATACCCGGTAGATCCTGGCATCCTACTGTCACACCATTGTTGCACTTGAGGGTCCAAAGTCTGTGGTTGTACTTCGACCTCCTCAGTTGTAAGAGTAGAGACGTATGGATTGAATAATTCATCAGATATTGTCATCGTATCAATATAAGTATCACCCTCATACTCAATGAGTCCAGGCATAGATTCCGCATCAAGATTTAAATTGACTGCCGTATCTGTAGTCACAGTGAAACCAATTGACCAAAGATCTGTTGAAATTTTAGGCGACCATGCAAGTATCAGTAATCTTGATTTCCCAGTAGGAATATAACTATAGAATTTAAATTCTGATATATTGGTCGTACTAATTGATCTGGTATAACCAATGAAAGCACTATCTAAATACACTACAGATGGAAGATTAGATGAAATTGTAATATAAGCATCAGTAAATGTAGACGACTCAATATAAGTTGATACCATTACCATATCGTACCTATTTTGGTCTGTTGTGACAGTTCGTTCAAGATTTATATTACCTGATCTATCAGTGTAGGTCTTTTGCCATGAAGAAATACCGTTGAAATAGGAGACATCTCTACCTTCTGCGGGAAGGAATTGTAATGCAGTAGGGTCTTTCACCAAAGCAATCTCTTTTAGTGTATATGAATCCTCTGACATGAATGTGATTTGTGATAATCCTTGGAATGCACCCGAATATGGTGTCATTATATCAGAGTCCACTCCAAATCCCTCAAATACGATATTTTTCCTTCGGAACCTATCTATTAAATTCAGTTCATACAAAGACCCCCATGTGTTGCTACCAAGTTGATTTGTTTCTATCATTAAAGCATCCATTGAAACAACAAAATCTGCGGTTAGGGATTGTAAATTGATTGAAGTAAAATCGGCACTTGACATACTAACCTTGTAGAAGCCATAATCTGCCTCTACTGAGGTATCAAGGTCATGATCGTTGATAGAATAATTTCCGATCAACCCCTCAAGACCAGGGATATCTATCCAACTTTCCGTCCTTTGGCCTAAAAACCCGAATTCCTTATCATAAAAATTTAAATCATTTTCATAAAGAAAATCATCAGTTATTTGGGAATGAGGCGGATTATCATCAATTTTGATGATTAGGTATAGATCATAGAATGCGCCTTCTGTGGTGGATCCACTTGTAATATCACGAAGTACTTTCACTTTAACAACCACCCAGAACCCATCTCCTGAGTGTTCAATATTTAAGATTGATAATTCTGGCCTTTCAGTATGACCATCATGAATATTTGCATTAGTAATAGGGAAGGTAGGCCCAATATTCTGACAAGTTTCAACTCCCTCTTCAAGGAAATATAATTCGTAATCAATCGCATCACGATTGATATTTCCGTCAATCCAAACATCTGTGTCCCCTTCAAGAGGTTGGAAGCTCAGTTCACCATTTGCTGCAATAGCTTGGGTGAAACCACTGCAAAATACCCCATCGCCGCCCGAATTTGTAATCGTATCACCTGCTGTTGAATAGGAACCCGGAAAATCAGCACTATCAAAATCCCGTATTGTGTAATACGCTCCATCTGCTGAATCTGTAGATCCCTCAGCAACCATTAATTCCTCTGGGATTAATTTTGTCATAAATCCGAGGTTTGCGACCCTGGCTGTATATTCAGTTTCAATTGAAATCATTGTTAAATGGGAAGTATCCACATTTTCTGGTATATAGAAGGTGATTGGATAGTAGGTTCCGTATTCGCTAAATGGAATTGCTTTCTTACCCACAGTCTCGCCATTAACGATTAGGGCCGCTTCATTATATTCACTCATTGACCTCATGGTTACGGTCAAATATCTGTCCCCAGCGTCTTTTTGACGTTCAATGATGAAATCGCGTGTATCAATGTAATCATAATATTTATCTGAAGCAGTAGCCACAGGGAAAGTTTCAATTTCAAATCCAGGAAGCAATAAATTATCAATGTATGCAGCCTCATTTAATGATTGATCTAGAGCAAGCGTATGTACATAAAATTCAATAATTTCGCCTGGAACCCAATTCAAATTTGTAGTGGAGGAGGTATAATTGTAATTTAGATTTTTCCCTTTCACATTTATAGTGATGTTTTCAGATTCGTAATTGTAATCGAGGACAATATTAACAAATGATCCAACTATATATTCGCCTATTATTTCACCTCCTGTAGTACTACCACCCTCATTAATTGTACTGTAAAGGTTCTGATTCGTTGCATCGATACCAATACGAATACCATTAATGGGATAATCACCAAAATCAATAAATGCCCATCCCGATGATGGAGAATCCACTGCAATATCAACTGCATAACCAACACTACCATTAGTAATTCCAGTAAGTTCAACCTGCGTCCTCAAATAATCAGTACCGGACAGTTTTGCTGAATTGGTTTCTTGGCCAATTAGTGTATAAGTTGGGAAATTGCCCGAAGATTCGAGCACAGAAATTTCTTCGCTCCCAGATTGATCTAATATTGTCTTGAAGGTTGTAATATGAAGTTCCTTCAATATAAGAGGAGTATTTCTAGTTGAGATAAAAATTGTATAAAGATTTGTGGGGTCAATAGGGGCTTGAACTACCACACTATTATTCACATTCCGAGCGTAGAGTTCGGAGTAGAAAGAAATCTCGGGAAGGGTCAGATTAGGTCCTATTATGTTACTGAAATCGATTTCAATAGTCAAGGGATCAGTAACATTATTATCTATTTCCGTACCGAATGCAGAAAGAAATGTATTTGACCCAACCCTTTGAATTACGTGCATTAATGGATCATAATTCACAGACCCTTCGGTGGTATCGCCCAATGCAATTGCAAAATAATCATTTGTTGACAAGTTTACCAATCCAAATTCAGTATAGGATGATTCATCACCAGTTTGCATGTATGGAGAGATGTCTGGAGGAATAATTAAAACTGAAACCCCAGTAATATCTGTAGGAGCCCAAGAAGCATCTGTTTCTAATCTTACATCATAGTTCTCCTTTGGAAGTAAATGAATTCCATCCTTGAATACAATAAAGTCACCAGTGACATTAACCCCTACCGGAGTCAGTAAGCTACCTTCATGAACTGAATAGTCTCTAACCATACCCCCGTGACTCATTGCGACACCAGTCATCTTAGAGGTAATCCAATTCGATACTGAGAAATCAACTATTGAACCTCCTGATTGGAATCCCCAACCCATTTCATAGGTAGTTGTATCCAAATACTGCTTATCAAAGTAAATTTTATACTCATCACCATTACTATATACGTCCAATGTGTGCCAATTATCCTCAGATCGTCCATTGTGGTTAAGAACAGAGGACGCAAAACCTGAATTCCCCCAATCTGCCATGCCATTAGAGACTGTATTAATAATATCTCGAGCTCTTGCCTCATCACCCCAGAAGACATCAAACCATCCTATATCCAATCTGGAGGACTTTCGTTCAAATGTAACAGAATTAGCCCCATAATTGGAACCATAGGTGAGTCTTTCATAGAATGCTTGGAAATGGTAATCGAATGATTTCTCAATAGTATACTTACTTGGCAAACCAGGTATTGGTACTTTATAGTGACTACTATCACTAATATTCCAGTATTTAAATTGATATTCAATAAAGTCCTCATATACTCCATTAGATCTCAAAACAAGGCGAATTGTAGACCATGTATCAGTTTCAACATCATAACTTTCCTGGAGAGCATCATCCAGATCAATGGAGAATGTTGTCGCAATCCGGTTTACATCCTTTACCGGCTGTTCATACATCAAGTAAGTAAGATCACCACTTACTTTGGTCGCTCTCACCGGGCCCTCATATGTACCAGTTAGACCGATTCCGTCAACAAAGCCACCTGAAATAGACAATCGTTGATCACGATCAAGTCCATTTGCTTGAAATGATGAAGCCTGCATCTCGTAGGATGTCAGATATCCACTAAAGTATACAACTGGATCTGCTGGTGGGGCTGGAACCTTGAAATTGAAAGTTCGTTCATATGTGGAGGTTGTCCATAAATAACTAGACAAATCAATATTTACATTTCCATCAATAATTGTTGGAGAGGTCTCAATATCAGTAGTGAATTCCAATTTACCAAGGGATGTGAAAATCTCCAAATGAGTGGATTGCGAGAGATCAAGTTTATACGTTGGTGAAATAATGATATCATTACCACGTAGTTCAAGATAAGAACTTTCAGTAATTGTCTGTTTTACGAATTGAATTGTCACATCAAAAATTAAATATTCCCCAAATCCATGAAATTCAACAGGCTTAGCACTTTCAGCAACATTGGTCACAAAGATCGCAGCTGAATTATACCAAATAGTAATTGAAGAACCTTGCTTTTCAACAATAATTTTACCTTGATCAGCAATAACTGGGTATGGATCACCATTAAGAGTGATCCCGAGGTCATCTATTTCAAGAATGACACCACTAGATTCAAAGATTAATGACCCAGTAGTTCGCAAGAAATCAAATGTTATGGAGTAATCCAATACCGGCAATCGCTCTCCTGAAGCATGAACTAGATAAAAAGAGTCGTCATAATCGGCAGTCGAATGATATATCTTCCCACTTCCGATCTCGAAGAAACCTGCAACCTCAACTCCGGATCTAAGTCCTGCATTCTCAAGAAAGATGTATTCAATGTGTGGCATGGTACCATTTGTAAGAATAGGAGACCCAATAAATTGCTTCTCACCTATCGTTGGCATTGCAATGAAAGTAGTGTAAAGTTTCTTATCTTGTCTTATTGTCGAAGCCTCCCAAACGCCAACATCCACTGAATCGGGCTGACTAACTATATTAATTCTATATGTCAATAAGGGGCTCCAAAAATTCAATATAATCTCAGAGTAAGTTGAATTCTCAACCTTGACAAGTTTATTAACTGGATCAAATATAACCTTTACAATGGAGGAACCGTCCATTTCCTGCATGTCCAATGTGATCCCACTTTCCTTGGGGGAAACAACAAGATCCATGAAGGGCATGGACTCAACACCAATAATATTTTCACCAACATCAAGCCGAGTATACAAATTATCTCTGGTAAGAGTTATTTCATCTATTATGACAACAGTCTCCGCGCCATCATTGTCTAATATCTCGAACATAACCGGGCTGTTAGATATACCATTCAAGGAAATCAGCCCATTCAAGGTAATATCGAGAGTCACATGAATAAATTTATTCGATGCAGTTATCAGATCAAAATCATAATATGTGAGAGTCGGACTGCCTGTCTCATTTAGATGTACCCGAAGTACTTCACCTGAATTTGATGCCACATTCTTATAATAGAATGAAAGGGTATAATTATCTGCATAGATATAATTTTTGTAGCTGCCAACAGATCCGTCAGACCCATCTGTTCTCAAGAGAAGTGCATTCGTATTATCACGACCTACGGGTGCATACAGTGATGTGGAAAATGTATCACTAGAACTAAATTGTAGATCCGAATAAGTATCCATAAGCGAATATATATTTGTGTTGTACATATGATCATTCATGTTTACTAAAGTCAAGGAATGTATGTTTATTGTATTCACATTAATATCAGAAATATAATAAGTATCATTACGAAAGACAAGTAGGAAATATTCGGCACTAAACCAGGCCTCATCCACCAGGGGTATTAGTAGCCCATTTCTCTTGGGACCGAATGTGCCCGTAAATAGATTTGTATCTGTAAGATCATAATCCAGAACTGTTTCTGTATCATTTGAATCATATACCACGATATCAATCTTGGCATCAAAGTTGTAAGTTGCAGATAATTCGATGTAGAGAGAATCATATTGTGAAGGATCATAAACAGGTATATAACTAGTTGAAATATAGTTTATACCTTCAGGTTGAATAGTTTGAACTGGCTCAAGAGATAGATCGGATCTATCCGTCCTAATTTTCTGAACATTATCAAACCCGTCATATAGATTATCGTTTGAAAGTTCAATTTCAAAAATCTCAACGAACGTTCCTATCGGTATAACAACTCCACCCCCATGAATTATTCCTAATCTAGGATATGATAAGAAGTTATAATTTGAAATATCAACTCTTACTGTATGGGAATTTGTATCAGATGCCTCAATATTCTCAATTGGTATTGCCACTGTATATTGATCAGTGGTCAGATCGAACAGGGTAAATTGCTCCCCAACTAATAATGCATCATATCTCAATGTGATATCAAAATAATTGAATGAATTGAAAATAGCCGGATTCATTATGGTATCAATAAACATTGCAGTTGATGCACCATTAGCGGGATAAGTTACGTAGCCTGAGGATAATATCGGTGCATCAATCGTATTATAATCAGCAATCCAATTTTCTGAAATATCCTCGGCACTTGAAAGACTCTCTATTTTATCATCCAACTCAATGTAAGCAATTTCAAAGTAGGGATTGACGGCAGTTTGGATATATGAACCATCGAATTTACCAAGTGAAAATTCTGGAAATTGACCACTGAATGAATCTGTGTCAAATCTAAAAATGTTCCAGTCTGAGCTTAAATGTCCTAAGTAAATTTCAGAGGGGAGACCCTTATCTGCGTAAAATTCATATTCACTTGCGTCGGAACTTCCTCGAATCATCAATTCAATAGTCTGAAAATTATTGAGCCCAATATTTTTAGTCGTAGGCGTAAATGTAGGGTCAGCAACGATACTTTGAGGTCCATTACAAGCACATCCCTCAAGATACCAAGAACTGGCACGATAATAATTATCTATTATATCTTCTCCAACATATTCGCCATCTCTTATTAAGTCACTTGCATATATATTGTCGATATCATATGCATCAAATACGATCGTATTACCCGGGTATGAATTTAGTGCGATATAGTCAATTTCTAGTACTGAGATGGGGTTAAATAATTGATTTGTTTCAAATTCAATGTTTAAACTTCCAGCATTTAACCATGACATTTGTGATAAAATGGGGGACGAGGCCAGATCTATTACAACCGTTTGCCAGTTGGTGTCGATGGAGTATAATCCAGGAGTGCCCACCCAGAAGGGGTTTGTGTTTATCGATGAGGATATTGATTTTATATAGCCCTCGCCAATATCCTGTACACGTAATCTAAGTTTGAGATAACGACCGTTATTTGTAGATAAACCAGGAATTGAAAGACTAAAAGAAGATGTCTTTACTGGGTCGAGAGTATATTTAAATTTTTGTACTCGATTGTTTAATGTATCAACGACGTATACATTATCCTCCTCATCTACAGCGACACCCCATGGGGACATGAATTGACCATCATTGGCACCATATGACCCCCATTCAAATAGAATACCCCCCGTACTATTAAACTTGGTAATTCCAGTTGTAGCAGATTGATCATTGACAACATATACATTACCTGAACTGTCTGCAGTAATTCCTCTCGGAGAACTTAATGAACCAAACTGCAGTAAATAGTATCCAGAATTATTGAACTTCTGGACTCTGAAATTATCGTTATCAACAACAAAAACATCTCCTTTCTGGTCAACTGTAATTCCAAATGGAAGATCGAATTGTCCATCTCCAGAACCAAAACTACCCCACTGCAAAATATAGTTACCTTCCCCATCAAATTTCTGAACACGACTATTATCACGATCAACAACAAAAACATTACCTGCATTGTCTACAGCAATCCCTTGAGGAAGTTTGAATTGACCGTTTCCTGAACCAATGCTACCCCATTTCAAAAGAAAATTACCATTACTATCAAATTTCTGAATCCTATAATTCGTAGTATCGGCCACAAATACCGTACCAGCTTTGTCGACTGCAATCGCGAATGGCCCTCTGAACTGTCCATCATCATATCCCCAAGATCCCCATTGTAATAAGAAATTTCCATACTTATCGAATTTTTGAATATTCATTAAAGCGGTATCTGAAACATAAATATTACCCGCACCATCGACAGCAACATCTCGAGCTGTTGTAAATTGTCCATTTCCGGTTCCATAGCTTCCCCATTTTAATGATAGTTCAATTGATTGGTCATTAATTCCCCCACTAAGAAGGATCGAACTTCTATAATCCTCCGAAGGTCCTCCCTCAGAGCGGGAAAGAAATACATCTGAATTCATATCTTCCAGTCCGTTATAGAATCCATTAAACCAGCCCTTATCCAGATTTGGTTGAATTGTCTGTGAAATGGCCTTATTAGGGTTGAATGAATTTAGATAATTAATAAGATCCAAAACTCCGAATTCGCCTTTCAAGAAGCGATCGTACATGATTATTGAATTATCTATAGTTCCGAGAGATACAGTATCATTCTCATCCATACCGGAGAAATCCCAACCTGCAATTGTGTAGAATTTAATATTATCGATTGCAATGACATCTCCACCATGGACTACAAGCTCCAATCGATTGTATGAATTTGAAGGAACTAAATCAAACGATTTTCTTATATTATCAAAGGCGGCATCTAATGGATATTCATTTTGAATACCATTGGTTGTAAAATATAGAATTGGGTTATTGATGCCCTCATCTATTATTGTTGAATAATCAAAATCCAAAAATCTAGAATTTCCTACATAAAAATCATCAAATTCAATGAATAATCCTGAACTGTCAGATGACGCAACCATCAATCTTCCATCCTCAGCATACATGGAATCCCACCGACTCATAGTGTTAAAAAACCAAGTGCCACCTGCATCTAATGTCTTCCATGCATTGATGTGTGCTCCTGCAATACTATACATCCTAAATCCATCAATCACTCCAAAAGTATATCCGGGGCCTGATGTAGACCAAGAAACTTGGTTCAAATTCTTGTTCGTATCAATCACTCTAGGACCAGGAAGAAAACAAAAGCAATCGGAATCCCAAACTAAAGGCTCATGTACATCCCATAAATTGCCGTAACGGCCATATGGAGCATAGGCACCCCATCTATCTCTATTTAAATAGACCGAACTCGATCGCTCACCTCCATTATCAAGATCGGTATACTCGTATATCATTTTTAATCTACCATTTGTGGCAGTGGATGTACCTACATCGTAGAAGGGAGAGACTAGTGTGTTCCAATCCCCAAATTCAGAAGTAGTAGATACATCGAAGGTAATAATGGTATCGTACTCATAATACTCACTGCTGCCTCCTGCAAGTGAATAATGCAGGGCACCGTTTTCTACCCAGAAGAAAGAATCAATGGATGCCGTTCCACTGTAAGAAAAGGTTGCACCCTCAATAGTGTAAATTTGAAATTCTTCTATTGTAATTCGTGAATAGGAATCAATTGGGGCAATCAAGCGAATAGTATTCAATAACCCAGATGCATGTGATACTAAAAGATCAATATTTATACGATTAAATCCCTCGTGTAGATCATAGTAATAGTAATTCGTAGAATCAGAGAGTTCTAATTGCCACAGACCACCAATCATACTACCAAAAGGAATTGTTAATTGGAGGAATGGATAAACTGTGGAATTGAATGATTCAGTAATAAGGTAATTTCCACCAAGGTAAGATTCAAGTGTCCGAACTCCGCCTGCGGTATCTGTAGAGGTAAGATCAGAATTCAAGTTAATAAAGACTGGACTCCCTAAAGTGTAACTACCCACTTTATTAGTAATACTCGCATGAACGAATAACTCCTCTTGATGGGATGCCGAAATCGTAATAATGCTTGAGATATAAATCCATTGATTTACAGGCCATAGTTCAGGATTTGTTAATCCATTATAAGTCATCAAGACTTTGTCTCCAGGATCGAAATCCCCATTTATATCAGATGCATAAATAAACACCTCATCAGCGGATTGATCTGAGATCTGATAATACCATGAACCTACATGGAATATATCATTTGCAGTTGTCGCATTGTATTGTCCAACATCCATCGATGTTACCCCACCCGAATTGAATAAATATTGAGTAAATGTTGAGGCAGCTGCATTCGAGTAAAATGGATAATTAGGTGCAGAAAGTCCATTTTGCACAATGGATGTGTTTGCACCTTGTGTGAAAATACCCCAGAATTCTGATGGATATAAACCAGTTCTCAGCACATAATCAGAACCCCAAGCCTCTACTGCAAAGTATCTGACAGCGAAATTATCACTACCAAGATCTGCAAGATCATCTAAAAATCCCTGTGTAATAGTGAATGCAGGAGTTGTACCTGTTCCACTTGCATCATATAACACCAGACAATTACCTGTTGCAATGGTTGTTACTGTATTATATGGACACACAACCATATCGTCATTTCCTCCGGCGGCATCTTGTTGAGTATAGGCATAGAACGCATCCCCTACCCGTAGATCAGTTCTGCCGCTTGCCCATTCCAATCGAACCATGTCTTCATTTTTATTACTAATTTTGCCTGCACGGTTCTCAAGATCACCATCGTAATACTTGGAATCTTCAGATGGAGAATTATCTGCATCATTATAATTCGTTAAGGCCTGTTCTTTGGCGCTCACTGGCGATACTTGAACTGTACCACCGACCCCTCCATCAGAATACATATATTCCTGATTTGCCAGATTAGTACCAGCAGGAGCTTTACGAATAGTGTAATTAATTTCTCCAAGATGAAAGTTAGTGGATGTTGAAAATCCGGCACCAACCGTGGAACTATCAGATTCGAATGAAACGACGATATGTGTCGGGGCAAGAATTGATGATGAATTAAACATAGTTGTTTCAGAACCAATATTAGATTGTATAGTGATTGAATTATTGGAAGATCTAATGTTCAGAAATTTCCCACTGTTTTCAAATAAGAAATTGTTGGAATCAGTTAGGGATTCGGCCCCGAGATAATTGAAAAATTCTATTGGATTGGATCCTATCCAGCGGTCTATAATACCATATTCAACGATTCTTGTATCCCCTGAAAAGATTGAAATTGATAACTTAAAATCATCATTCGAGTACACATGCCAGCCGATATCAGTAATATTAAGATCAAAATCATACGCCTCTATTGAGGGAAGAGTATAACTAACACTACCAGAAGGACTTGAACTTGTGGCAAATAATATTAGGCGATCGAATGAGGGATCGGTTGTGGCGTTCAACCCGTATGTGTCATAGGGTATCCCACTTGTTACAGACCCCATACCCCATTGAGAAAGGTCTGTATGGATATCAGAAACTAGATCAGTCTGTTTGTAAGTATTGAGGTTATTAGTGTATGAAGGATTGTTGGAGGCCAGATCCATATTAAATGTCTTATCTTCAAAGAAATTGAAAATTCCATTGCGGTATACATTCTTGAAGATACTTCGACTATAACCAACTTCCTCAGTAAATGGTCCACTAGAGTGTGTTATTTCACTCCCAGTAGCATCGAAGACAGCATCGAATCCATCATAGCGAGCACCGCCAGCATAATCAAATGCACCTGCATTTGCCGACGATCCTGGCGCAACATTAAAGATCTTGAATAATTCGAACCTCATCCCAGTTTGATCAATTTCAATGTCCCAGAATATACCTATTTCATATTTACCGGAATTATCAAGTTCAAAGGAAACCCCAGCCCTGTTCGTACCTTCGTTGATAAAACGAATTACATCACCTTTCATATTGAAGGGAACATCAGAACCCAAAGGTCTTAAGCCAATCTTGTACATGGGATGGATGACGCCGCCATCAGTATAGATACTATCACTCAAACCCGAAATTTCCAATCTATTTACACCTGCACTGAGGAAGGCGTCAATGGAGACAATGTCATGATCAAGACTCCCAGAATAACCAATAATATTATCAATGTAAATAGAGGGTTCAGTAGTCTCATTAATCGAGACGAATTTTTCAATGTATTCTTCGAAATGCTCATTCGTGCCGTCCGAATGTATATTTACCCGGAGTTGCCAATCATTGACGGCCGGAGTGATGAGTGAAGAAATATCAAAGTAGATGGTTTGCCAACTATTTTGACCAAGATAACCAATGAAACCTGAGTTTGCATCTGAGTAGTCTAAATCTGTAAAGCCATTACTGGCACGGTAAGTCTTCATGTCAAAATCACCATACGTATCACTGTGTAACCAAAAGGATAAGGCATCCGCATTGGCACTATTATCATCTGCTGCTGGAAGAAAATCACGAGCAAGATATGTAAACCCAATATAATCTGCATTGGTGGGATCAAATGGGATCCAAATGCCATAATCATTATCAATAGATCCGCCATCAGATGCACGAAGCTCCAGAGCGGAAAATCCCGCAAAAACCCTAGCCCGGTCTTTATCTGCCAAGATGGTATTTGTACCCGCACCCGTTACCTCAGTAATAGGAATACTGGGTATATTCTCGAAATCACCATTAGTAATAACAGAAGGCATCTCAGTCAAGGTTGTTGAATGTATATCCTGTATAACGGAATCAAAAGTTGACCTAGTATAATCACTTTTGTCATAGTAACGATTCAGATTTCGCTCAAAACCAGGTAAAGAGATACCATCGAAGACGAAATTATATAATTCAAGAGGTCGATTAACTGTATTTCTAGTAAATTTAATTCTATCAACAAAATTCCATACAATAGATATTTCAATCGGGATAACGTAACGATCAAGTGGTTTGTTTGCTGGTATAGTTACAGACCCAATAGCTATATCAGTACCTTTAGTTGTTTGAAAAACATCCAATATGATTGCAGAAGGAGAAGGATTCGCTGCGGTGATATAGATCTTGGTTAAGAGATCATTATTTACAGTGAATAAATTGAAATTAGTTATAGATCCAGCTGATCCTGTGAGAGCAAATTCATTTCTATCTTGGATCCAAGGATGCGAAGTAGTTGATATCGCAGATACAAAATCAAGATTTCCATTTTGACTGAAGTAAAACTCAAATTGAGTACCTGTATCTATTACAAATAATCTACTGGCGTCCCGAATATTTATTTCGTATGATACTGGATCAATCGAAAAAGATTGTTCTAAACTACTGTAATAGACACCACTTGATTCGTAATTATAATACACTTCGATACGTGGGTCCCATTCATACCAAGGTACTGATGGACGTCTGTCATCTACATATCTGATATCGTAGAAATACTGTGTGTCCCCAAAAGTATCTCTTGTACCAATTGAGAAACCCATATTGGTATAATCCAAGGTGGAATCAGGCAGTATATCTAAAACATATGCATAGGAAGTTCCATCCCAGTAAGTTGTGTATTCACGATTCATTTCTGTGTAAATGTATCTATGTTCATCATCGATTGTGAATTCATTAACACTCAGTTCTCCATAAGCCCCGTCAAAATCCCAAATATTGGTACTACTGGGTAATATTGAATCTAACTCAAAATCTGCATAAAAATTCTCATTTGATAATGCATATTGTACAAGAGGTTGGGAATTGTCAATCATATATGAAGCGATCTGCCCATCTTCTTCTGTAAGCAAGTAAGGCAGTACCTCGGTACCGTTATATTCAAAATTAACCTCGCCTTGTTTTAATTGTGCATAATCATTAGCAAAACTAATCTCCTGTGATGCAACCCTTGGGTAATCCAAAACATTAGTTTCTATCTCAAAATTTAGTAAGACAAAATATAGATCATCAAAAGGAGAATACTCAGGAAAAGGAATAAGTGTCTCGATATCAACTTCAGCTGTGAATTTTCCAGTCATTCCCATCAGATAACTTACATCAATCTTTTCAGAAGAAGAGAAAGTATTCATGGACCCGAAATAATCAAGACCAAAGTCGGTCCAGCCAGTAATATTTGTTGCACTTGATAAAACAGGAAAACCCTGTGGTATAAAATGGAATCTGTATTGCACCTTTGTCCATTTATCAATTTCACAGTCACAAGAGATTGCAGCCGCATATTGCATAGTAAGTATCTGTGCATAGGGCAAAGCAATCTCAGTCCCAGCCATTGCAAGGGCATCGGCGTCAGTGAGATCAAAAGTATTGAATGTATTGATATCAAATAATTTGAAGGCCCGAGTATTTAATCCGAAATCACTTGCGTAGAAAGTTTGACCGATATTTGTATTAATTATTTTATCCCCCTGTGTATTTCGTAAATACATTTCATTGGTAATGGCCTTATCCATACCAAAAAATCGATCCATTGTTAGAGAATAAAAGACATCAGCCCATAGTTGAATTGATTCTACAGTTATTCCACTATCAATTATTACCTTTAACGATTCTTCTCCGGCACCCTCGGTAGCTAAAGCGGTAGCAGCAATATTTGTACGAAAACCAATAAAATAATCAGCAACGTTGATTGGGGAATTACCCGTATCTCCCATAGAAAGAAGTTGCATTCCTTGAGTTGTCAAGAATCTAACCTGGATCCTACCATTTCCTCTGATAGATAGGAGTAATTCGCTTTCTGCATCCCAGCCAGACAAATCAAATTTTAGAATAGCCCGGTTGGAAGTTACGGTTGCGGATTTGTAATCCTTATCAAAGGTTCCGTCCCAGTGTTCCAGATTGGTATTCCAATCAAAGGTCTCATTTATAAAATAATCGTGTTCTGGTACCATTAAAGTATTGAGAGTTGGACTCTGTGGCAAATCGGCCATGGATAATCCGAAGATTATCACAAGTGCCATCATTGCGGTGATCATTTTCTTTCTTATTCCAAGAGGAATAAGGATGTTGGGTGTGTTTGCGTGTTGATTGCTTTGCATATTTTATAACCCCCGATAGGTGACAGCGTAGATGTCACTGTTTCCAGCAACGTCAACACTGACGATTTCTATATCAACATTTGAAGCAATTGGGAGTGCGAATTCATAGTATTCAAATGTCGTTTCGTTCATGGTAAATTCAAACCATTCTGTACCTCCATCAAGGGAGTATCTTAGTGTAACCGATACAACGAATTGTTCGTCGGTTATATGTGCAACAAGTGTGGGCGATTGATTCTCCACAACATCTGCATATAGATCACCATAGGGTAGGGTAAGATAGAAATAATCTTCCGAACCATGAGATCCATCAGCACCATTCATTTCTGTCGGCGCAATTGTCAGTTGTGTCTCATTCAAGAATGAGATTTTTGCGATGAGATTATCAGACTCATATTTGCTTGCTGTTTGTACAAATGCATTTGATGCAAACGTGTAATCTAATGTTAGTGACACATTGAAGGAGGGGGCACTGCTTATAGCAGAACGAACCTCGAATAAATCACTGTAATTACCTTGTTCAAATGCAATATAGGCTACATTTTCAGGTAATGGGTAATTGAAAGTAGCATTATTTCCATCCTCCAATATTATTTTGAATGAAGTGTCTGTACTTTCGTTAATTCTTGAATGCACTGCATAATTTGCTTCATTATACAGTGATTGGGTTGAGGTGAATATTGCAGGATTATTCATTGTCTGATTGAAAACTACCTCAATAAATGATCCGGAGACATTAAGCGACCCTACCTCGATATACTTATCATCGAGTATGTATTTACCTTTCTCAAAGACCATATAGTTTACATAAGTGGCATTGATAATTCCGTCATTATTAATACCTGAACCATCTTCCACCTGTTTTATCCAAAAACCGGACCGACTAACATTGTAAACAATTGGCTGTTGTGAATCAATAGATCCAGAATCTCCGACAGTATTTACTGTGTGACCAGTAGTGATTACAACAGGATCAATGAAGAAATTGTCGAAGTAAACAAATCTGGAATAATTATCGACCAATACAGATCCTGATTCACCAATCACAGATTGCTTCAAATAAGTTGTAACAACTGGTCCTGACAGATCAGACGGCGTATAACTACCTTCATGATAGACATAGTTACCAATGATATCGTAAGCTTCTACAAAGTATTCAACAAAAGAGTTGAATGGAAATGCAGGAATAATGAAATTATAAATAGATCCAGTGGGAGTAACAAGTGTACTTTCCCAATCGCCACCTTCTGATCGGTAGTTAATTGTCACATTACCCATAGTACTATCAAAATCAGTAATATTGAAATTGAAAACTGTAGAGTATTTGTTGTTTCCAATTATCGTCTGATCTAAATTATGTATAACTGGAGGACTCTTGTCCTCTATAGCGAATTTTATGGAATGATCGTCACCTATGATCAGGTGGTTATTATTTTGATCCCATATATCAAACATTAATGATATATTATCATGCGTTGAGTAAGGTCCGAATTGCAATCTAACTTGGGCGATATCCAAGCCTGTAACAGGAGGTGTAGCGGAATAAACCAATTGTGAACTCCAAGCCCCATTTATACCCAAAGTTGCATTAATATCAGAAAGTGGAACTGATCCCCAATCGGTTCCGTTGATGATGGTCTCAGAGGTGAAAACAACATCGATAATAGTTGGCTCAAAAGTATTGGGTATTCCCAACGGAGTGACAGAAACAAGATTTGGTGCCAAATAATCATCGACAACTAGAGTACCAATAACTATAAAGGCATTGCCAGCCCCATCTACCGTTGTAATATTATATTGTACCTGATTATACAAGCCAAGCCTTGCATCAAAATAGGTCCTAGGTAGAATTGTGTCAAATGCCCAAGTTTTGAATAAAGTATAATTGGTATAGGATGTCTCGGTGACATTTGATATATCGAAATATTGTGATGAAAATTCCACCCAACCAGATTCATAATGTTCAAGTATTACTTTTATAGGATCCTCCTCAATATATTCGGGTATCAAAACTGCCTCATCAGAATATCGGAAAAGACTGATCAACGTATGATCAAACCCAGTGCCATTTTCAGCAATGTTCACTGATATTCCATCAATAATAGCATATTCATTATTTGGAGTATCGAACGTTATAGCAACATCCGGAGGCCTTGTATCAACAGAGACTGTATAATTAAATGTCTGTGTAAATCCATTACCGAAATAATCATAAATATACAACTCAATTTCTATTATTGACAAGTAAGAATAAGCGGGAAATTCATAGAATATATTGTGAGCATTAGATCCGAGGTCTGTGGTATAGAAAATACCCCATGCACTCCATTTATCTTCATAGCCCCCTGGTAACCATGGATTCCAAACTCGATATTGCATATAACTTGAAGAATTCATATACGAAATGTCATAGATACCTATATCCAATGTGGGACCAATCGAGTTATTATAAGGCCCTGAGGTAAAGAAGTAATTAGAATAAACTGGATCAATCCCATCTTCAACCAGAAACTGGAATGTCTGTGATGTTCCTTTATTGCCCATATCATCATAGGCAATTATTTTATATGTCATGAAATCATGATATTTAGAACTAACATTAAATGAAATATTCCAACTATTTATGTCAATGTAGGCGAGTGGATATTCAGTTGATTGTGGAATGAACTTTTGAATCTTTTGGCCTGCAGCAGAGTAAATATTCCTAGATGTATCTATTGCCAATCCTCGTAAAGTTATTGACGTATCAATGCTTTCCCATTTTAATATAAACAATCCCGAGTTGTCAAATATTTGGATTCGCCGAGTTAAGGCATCGGACACATATACAATATCTGCATCATCAATTGCAATGCCGTAAGGTGAAAGGAATTCCCCATCATTGATACCCGTAATTCCCCATGATAAGATGAAAGTTCCATTACTGTCGAATTTCTGAATACGATCATTCCATGTATCAGCAATGAAAACGTTACCTGCTGAATCTGTGGCGAGATCCATAGGTTTATCGAAGTTTGAACTCCATCTTAATAGAAAACTGCCATTACTGTCGAATTTCTGAATACGATTATTCCATGCATCCGATGTATAGATATTATCATCCTTATCTACAGTAATACCACGAATTCGTCGGAATTGAGTATCACCAGTACCCGTGCTACCCCATGATAATATGAAATTACCATTACTGTCGAATTTCTGAATACGATCATTGATTAAATCAGCCACGTAGACATTTCCTTGACTATCGACGGCCACTCCACTAGGAAAATCGAATTTCCCATTGCCAGTTCCGGGGCCACCCCATGATAATATGAAATTACCATTACTGTCGAATTTCTGAATACGATCATTTGGTGAATCTGCCACGTAGACATTTCCATCATGATCAATAGCAATCCCCCAAGTTAAAGCGAATTGACCTTCTCCTGTACCATACGACCCCCACTCAGACAAGTATTCAAAGAAAAGTGATGAATTAATCTGTACTAAGGCATTATTCATATGAAGATCTTGAATTTGGGAAGTAATATTGATAACCCTACCTTGTAGAGGTGTGTTAGGATCTTGAGTAATCGTACCAAATGTGGGCGCAACATTATCCAAAGTAGTAAACGAATATACGTTGCCAATGTCATAATTATAAACATCACTTGCTATAATTCGGTAATGAGTAAGAATTCCCTCCTCAATGTTAGCTGAGAAAGATCCTTGCCAAATAGAACCACCAATATTGGCCATGGTAACATTGTACCAGACACAAGATTGAATATCTGGATTCTCACACCATTGAAGTATTTGGTCAATTTGTAACAAATAGGGATTACCTTGCCAATCAAGCTCGCCATCTGTAATGTCTGCATTAACAATAACAGTATCTGATTGTCCAACATCCTGTGAAGATCGATCAACTGAGATGATTATTGGATCGATATCGTCAATTGTATAGAAAGTATGATTTTGACCTGCCATTAGATTTCCATCAATATCATATGCATGAATCTTGTATTGCATCCAATTAATTAGGTAAACTGGAATTACACCAGGGTCAGGAGACCACCACAATTCTCCTGAATCATGTGCTTGAATGGTTCCTTGCCAAAGATTTCCCCCAATAAAAGTGAAATTAATCCAATTACCATATGATCTCAAACGTGTGTAAGATAGATCACAATCACCTGCAGGTAT
The DNA here is from genome assembly GCA_001940725.1 of Candidatus Heimdallarchaeota archaeon LC_2. The sequence continues at coordinate 43,699 of MDVR01000012.1, forward strand.
TGCTGAACAATATTGCATCTCCACATATAAAACTTCATTATTATCAGCCACTTCAACAATAATAGTAACAATTGAATCTTGAAGGACCGAAGAGGGACTATGCGATGCGGGTATTATAATAACTGGTAGGATTCCATCATCCACCCAAAATGAATAAGTTCCGGAGGTGACACTAAGTCCAGCATGGTCAATTGCAACTACTCTGTAATGCAATTGAACATTGAAATTAGAGGAGGGAGAGAAAGTACCTGTAAAATCGTAAGAACCGTTATTATGATCTGTATAGAGATTCATATAGTTAATTGTTACCCATGTACAAGTACCTGGGTCTGGTCCTTCACAATAATCCAATCGGACCTGTTCAAAACCATAATTCTCTGATAGTCTAGTCATTATATATACATCCTCTAAAGTTGTTTCATTGCCAGAATAAGAGAACCATTGTTGTGGATCAGCACAGTCGGAAGGCAGAGCACAATCAAATCTATCTACTGCAGAAACGGTTGGAGCCGTAATATCAGATACGGTAAAAGATGCGCTTTGTGTTGCCACATTACCTTCAGTGTCTGTCACATTGAACCTAATCCAAAATATATCACCTAAATTTGCCGGAGCTACGATATCCAATAGAGTTACATATTTGTCTGCAAAAAATCTGTATTCATTTCCAACCATACCTTCATTGTGTTCATCAAGATTAGTCCAAGTACAAGAAGGCAAGTCAGGAGAAACACATATTTCAAGGGATCCAGGGAATAAGTTTCCAATACTTTCATCAGTAAAAGTACCATACACAGTTAATTTTGCATTGGGTAGGGTTTCTAAAGGTTCAACCCAAATTCTTGTAATATTGGGAGCAATACCGTCCTTGACATTATAGTAAATAGAAAAGAATTGAGAATTACCTGTCGTATCATATGCCCAAACATAAATTTCGGTTGTTTCCCCGTAGACAAATATTCCTTGTGTCCAGCTGAAATACCAGGAATTCCCGACAGTGTTGACAAGATCATACCAAACTACAGGATCAGATAATGATTCACGATAACTCATCTTTACATAATCAATATGGTTATCAGTCACATTTACCGTGAGTTCCACGAAATCTCCCTCATATATGTTACTCTCATCAGGTACTAAATTGGTTGGTAACTCAAAAACTGGGGCCGTCCCATCAGATGCAAGATAGGCACCGGGATCATCATAAGTACCAGGATTCCCCGCTAAGTCTACTCCAGAAACCCTAAATTTATACAACCAGCCATTTGTTATGCTTTCCTTCGGTAATATGCCAGACCAGACATAATCGCATATGGCTCCACATTGACCATTATCATAAGAACTCATGACTCCAAGAGAAATCCATGAAGAATAAGAAGAACCACCATTTGAAGAATAGGCATAATAAAGTGTCGGCCCGGTTATTGATGACAATGGAGATAAATCATCCCATGCTTCCACAGAAACCAATGCGTCATTCTCATCATCAATAGTAACTTCCAGTTGAAAATTATTATAATAGGGG
>MDVR01000013.1 GCA_001940725.1 Candidatus Heimdallarchaeota archaeon LC_2
TGACCAAACACTCCCATCTTTGTATCTTTGGGAATTCCCAATTGCAACTTTTATTATTGAATTCGCTATAATAATAGGTTCTTGGTGGCTTTATTGGAAGGTTCTCAAATCAAAAGAGGAAATTATTTCCTCTACGAGACCATTACTAATGATTGGACTACTTTCTTTTCTGCATTTAATTAATTTCTTACCCTCTTTTAATGATGTGGAAGGTATGGAAGTGGATGCTATAACTGGTCTTGCAGGGTTTATTGGAATAGTTGTGATAGCCTCAATAATGACATGGATTCATCCTGAGAGAAAAATATAGTTCTAATTTTTAATATTAAATATTAATTCAAACTTAATTGATTAATCATTGTTTCAATTTTATAAATCCATGATTTAATTCATCCTCATAATTACTAATGAATTTCAGACCAAGTAATATCACTAATAATATAAGATTGGATTCTAATTCTAATTTTGTATAAACATGAATAAAATATTGGTACGAGTGGAATCTATCTACGATCTTGGTTTAGCAAAAATACTTCAAGATAACGGAAATTTTGATTTCGTTTCTCCAAGCAAGAATATGCAAGAAATCCTTAAAATTGAAGGTATGGACCAACCACACCAAGTCAATATCTCAGATCTTGATCAGAGAATCGGAATTTTCATTAAAGGTAACGCAGATTCTGTAGCAAAAGTAGAAAAAGCATTTCGAGCAGAATTGCCTGATAGTATTTTATTTACACATCAGGTCCAGCAAGATTCAATTTACCATGCAACTGTAACAAAATACATCTACAGAAAGAAAATCGCAATAATCGATTTAGATGGCAGTAATAATGGAATACTTTTCAATGTTGAATGCAGAGTTGGAGATAGATTAGTTGTACAGGTAAAAGAACTTACTACGGATATAAACAAACTACCTGTTTGCTCCACAATTATTGCAATTCCAGGAAACTATTGTATTTTAGAACTGGGTGCTTCGTTTGTCAGGGTTTCTAAAAAAATACAAGGTGAAAACCGTAAACGTTTACATGTAATTGGTAAAGAGTTGCTTCCTGAAGGTTTTGGTATAATTATCCGTACCAGCGCTAAGGATTTTGTAGAGAAAGAACTTCGTGAAGAAATCAATAAGCTATTGGATTTTTGGAATAAAACACAAGAGGAATCTAATAATTCAGAAAATGCTAATAGAGTAATTACAGGAGAAAAAGTATCTGAAATCGTTCTCGGATACTCTTCCAAAGAAAAATTAGATCAAGTCCTTCAAACTAAAATGACAATCGTGAAAGATTATCACTTATTCAAATCATATTCAATGGCAAGTGGTTTTGTTTTAGAATTTGCTTCACATTTTTCAGATAAATTGCCTGTTGAAAAGGTTCATTCAACATTATATTCAATGATTAAAGAACGTGATTTTAGAATCAATAACCATATTAAAGCAGAATTTCACTATTTTGACGGGACTCAAGAAGAAGTCAACATAGGTAATATAATTGAAAATAAAGATGAAATAATAACTCAAAGGGTTGTTGAACATAATACCATGGATTTCCCTTCTTTCAAAGTTACTCCAACTGATACCATGAAGGTTTCTTTCAAAACCGGTAGTTGGTCTATGCATTATCAGTTTTATTCACCCGAAGGAGTAAATCTTGGCCAATGGTTAAGAATTATTGCTCCGTTAGATATAGCATATAGAGGGCGAGTTCGAGTTTATGATATGGGTATGCATCTGTTCAAAGATGGAGAAGGAAATGTTACCCATCACGTTGATGACCGATCAAGAGAAAATTTGGTTGGTAGTGGGATAATTACCAAAGAATTAGATGAGAAACTTGCTACAGTACTTGTAAAAGCTAAAGATTCGTTACAAGCATCCTCTGAAAATATCTTAATTATATTGTAAATTAATTTAATAAGTAAAATATTCTTTCTTAAATTGAGAATAGTGAAATAGAAGAATGACTTAAGCCCTAAAATTAAAAAGAAAGAATTTAATAGAATATTAGATTAAATTGTCAGAGGAACAAGATAAAGAGTTTCCAAATACACGACGATACTCACATGAAATAATAATTGATGAGAAGGTCATTACCCTCCAATTATTTGTTGTTGAATATCAAAATGCACTCCAAGTGGCAGTGTATGACCAGCAACCAACACTTGGATCCATGTCTTTTGGATATTTTGTTGGGGATGTAACTCAACATCTAGAAATATTTACTGGCAATCATAATCAATTTTCCAATGTTCTAGCATCCGTTCTTGCAAATAAAACTAAAAAGCTAGTCTACGCCTCTGTGAACTTAAAAAATGAAATAGGTGTCGATATTAGTACCATGAAAAAATTGTTAGATAAATATTTAGAAGATACTAGTTAATCAGCTTGCTTTTTCGGGATCCCAAGGTTTGAAAAGTTCATGTGGGATCTTTAAAACATTTAATATTTTCCCAACCACGAAATCAATGAGATCTTCAACTGATTTTGGTTTATAGTAAAATCCGGGAGATGCAGGTAATATGGTAGCTCCAGCAGCTTTAACCGTTAACAAATTCTGAAGATGAATTTGACTTAGTGGTGTTTCTCGAGGCACTAATATCAATGGTCGTCCCTCCTTGAGCATACATTCAGCAGCTCTGTGAATTAAATTCTGGGAAAAACCATTTGCAATTGCACCAAGAGTTTTTGTTGAGCAAGGTACAATAATCATTCCTTCACTAGGATGAGTACCTGAAGCAATTTTTGCTCCAATATCATTTATTTCATAAATTTGTGTTGCTCTATTGATAATAGGTTCGGGATCAAAATCCAATTCAAATCCCATAACTTTGTGTGCACCTTTAGATATGACTAGATCTACTTCCTTCCCTAGCTCTGTAAGAACTGTGAGAAGTTTCAAACCATATTGGACTCCTGACGCACCACTAATTGCAATTATTACTCTTTGGGACAACAATTATGATTAAAAATAGATGAATTATATTGATTGGGATAATAGCAATTATTTGAGTTTACTTATCATTGATTTTATCTAAAAGTAATTCAAAATTAAATTAGATGAAGATAATTATTGATTCTGGAATTCTGATGAATCTTAATTACCTACCTGAAATTGTTGGAGAGATTTACACTAGTAATTCTGCAGTATCAGAATTAAAAAGCCAAATTTCAAAAAATATATTTAATATGTTTAAATCACAAAATAAATTGACGATTGTTGATCCTGAGGGAAAGGAACGTAAGATTGTAATTAATACAATTAATAAAATTGGCCAATTATCTCTCTCAGATCCAGATATTGATATTTTGGCCATTGCTCTTAAACTAAATGAAATTGAGAACGTTTTGATTTATTCTGATGATTATGGATTAAGAAATGTAGCACATCAATTAAAGCTTCAATCGACAGGTGTCAAAACAACCGGGGGGGATACCTTACGCAAATTTAAATATATTTGTAAAGCCTGCTCGGCCTCATACAATCAAAAAATAGATGAATGCAATGTTTGTGGGCATACAAATTTTTTAAGACGAAGAAGAAGAAATAAATAAAATAAAATCTTTGTATATGATTTGTTAGAAAAAATTTAGTGGGTTGGTATTGATCTGTTTTAAAAAATAATATTTATATCAAATTTTTTTATCTACCAATTATAGAGAACAAGAGTGAATATTATGGTAGATCTAGATAGAAGTATTAATGTTGCCCGTAAGTCAGGAAAAACATCCATTGGTGCAAAGAGTGCCATCAAAGCCGCTAAACTGGGCAAGGCAAAAGCCATAATTGTTGCGGCAAATGCTCCAGCAGATCAAATGGAAGATGTGTTATATTACGCAAAACTTTCTGGAGTCCCAATTATTGATTTTCCAAGAACATCACAAGATCTTGGTATTATCTGTGGTAGACCACATTTAACTTCTTTTGTTACTGTTTTCAGTGCAGGGGATTCTGATATTTTAGAAGCTATAAATTAATCGAAAATAGAAAATAATAATTTGTATACTAATTTGTTCTATTTGTTCTCTTTTAGGAAATCTGCTAATCTGCTTAGGCCGTCCTCCAAAATATCTGGTTGCGGAAGATAAACCATTCGAAAATGTGAATTACCATATTCCTCTCCAAAACCCGAACCATGAACAAACAAGATTTTCTTCGATTCTAATAATTTCAATACAAATTCTTTATCGGTTTGGAATTTGGTTTGGTCTAGGTGGATTTTGGGAAAAATGTAAAAAGCCGCTTTTGGTGGTATAACTGAAATTGCAGACATCTCATCAAATCGCTTTAAAACCAAATCCCTTCTATCTTTTATTTTTTTTAACATTGGCTTAAGATGGGGAGGATTCAATTCTAATGCTTCTGTTGCAGCCAATGATATGGCTGTATTGGGAGATAATCGTACTCTGCAAAGTTTTCTAATACCTTCATAAGGATCGGACATTTTATTCTCAGTATCGATACTGTACATATACGCAGCTCGCCATCCCGGGGCAAGATAATTTTTTGAAAATCCATTTAAAATGATAGAGGGCACATCTTTAGTTAGGTTGGAGACTGAGTGAAAACTAACGTTATCATCTAAAATTTGCTTATCATAAATTTCATCTGAAACTAAGGTAAGATCATGTTCTCCAATCACATCAATTAATCCCTTCAGAGTTTTCTCTGAATACACTGCCCCTGTCGGATTATTTGGATTTATTAATATTATTAGCTTTGTTTTATCTGTAATTTTATTCCGAATATCATCAAGGTCCGGAATCCAACCTTCTTCCTCTATACAGCGATATGCAACAGTTTCAACTTGAGTGATCGCACCTGCGCTTTCATAAGCTGGATACGTTGGACCCGGTACTAAAACTCTATCACCTGGATTACAATATGATAAAAATAAATATAATATACCCTCACTAACACCTTGAGTAAATATTACATCTTCAGGCGATACAGAAATATTGTACTTTGAATTTTCATAATTTGCAATATTTTGACGAACACGAATTTCACCTACTGAATCAGAATAATGACCACTATTAACATATTTTTTTAAATTTTGTTGCATAGTTTCTGGCACATCAAAATCAAATTTATTGGGATCCCCTATATTAAAATATAGAATATCATGTCCTTGGCTTTTCAATTTATTAGCAGCTTGTTGCACGTCTCTAATTGCATAGGTCATACTATCGATTCGATTGCTGATTTCCATATTGAATTTTTTATCTGACAATTTTTAAAAAAGTAGGTTTAGCTTAATCATCTTTGGTAACTCAAATCTAATAATTATTGAGTTAAAGTTAATTATTCATAATGGACTTGATTTTCTTTCTTAAATTTGATAATGGATTATAAAACAAATTTGTGATACTTTTTGTGAAAAAATCCCCTCTTCGCTGATACAAAACTGTTAATATTTATAATTGATTTTACTCCGTTGACATGTGGAAGACAACAAAATTTGCTTTGCTTTTGATGTGTAAAAACAATTTTTGTTGTTTAAATGGTGAGATTTTTTAATCTTGCTGAAATTGGAGAATAAGAGATGACCGTCAATCCGGCACTTGAAGCGCGCAAACGAAGACCTAAATCAGTACCATGGGAGGCTGAGTTAATTGAGGTTATTGATGAGAGCCCTGATGTGAAAACATTTAGGTTTGAAAAAACAAAAGATTGGACCTTTACTGCAGGTCAATATCTTATGGTAAAATTTCCAGAAATTTTCGGAAAGAAAAACAGAGCCTATTCTATCGCTTCATCTCCAAATTCTGAATATATAGATTTAACGATTAAATTGTATGGATTATTTACACACCATATGTTTACATTGAAACAGGGTAGTAGTTGGTCTGTTCGTGGCCCATATGGTCATTTCATGCTCGATACTGAATCCACTGATGACATTGTGTTGTTAGGTGCCGGAGTAGGAGTAACTCCCCTCATGTCCATGGCAAGATACCTATCAGAATTAAAATCAGACAGAAGAATGTTATTGATTTATAGTAATAAAAAACCAAAAGACATCATATACCATAATGAATTACAGCTTCTTGAGAGAATGAATCCCAATCTGAAAATAGTTTATACCCTAACAAGATTACAAGAAAAACTAAAGCATTCTTGGCCTGGGTTAACTGGAAGAATATCTTCAGATATGATTAAAGAAGAGATACAGATTTGGCAAGAAGAGACTGGTAAAGAACTTGTATCTTATTCATGCGGACCGGTCCCTATGCTGAACACAGTAGAAAAATGTCTAATGGAACTCGGATGGCCAAAAGAAAAAATACATTACGAGAAGTTCTGGTAGTATTTAGATTATCGTTTTATCAAATCTTATTTTTCATATCTTATATTTTATTACGAGATTAACAAAGCAAAGATTGTACAAAACAGAGGTATTGTAATATTATCTAGTCCTTTAGATGATATAATCTCTACGACAGTTGTAATCATTGAAATTGATAGTATAAGTCCTAGTAAAAATAAATAGCTAAAATCAAATAGATCAATCAACTTATAACTCGTTAATACAAGACCTAGTATGATAAAAGTTGACAAGTAAGCAAAAATACTACCTTCAATCGATTTATCATTAAAATATTTCCACGGATGCTTTCCGTATTTTGATCCAAAGTAAGCTGCTGCTGCATCGCCAATGACTAGAGGTAAAAATCCCACTTGTAAAATCCAGGGAGTGTCAAAATAAAACAAGAGAAGAGAAGTCAATGAAATTGCATAATAAGTTGTTCCGAAGCTATGTCCTTCACGAGTTGAATCAATTTGTAACCTCTTTATGGGGGATGCCGGGGAAGTGATAAAATTAATTAAAATAAATATAATCGCAATAAATACTGGAACTAGTTTTTTGGAGAACATCAATGGCATTCCAATGACAATCAATCCGACGGTCACATGAATAAATTTCCTTGTAGTAGGACCAGACATCCTTCCAGTTTTTTTAAAATTAGAAGCGATTTTTAGAAGTATGAAAATATAAGCAAAAGAAAAGGGAAGTAAAATCAGGTCAATTAAAAATCGGTCCATTATTAGTTGATCTATCAATAATTCATAATTAATTCTTTTCTAAATTCAGTTTATTTCTGTTATAAAAATATCTAATAACTAGTATCTCCATATTTTTCAATCTTCACTATCTAAAATAATACATTCTTAATTAAGTATAATTTTACTTCACAATTTTTCTTGTGATAACACTCTCAATCCTATTTCCGCTTAATTCTGTTATTTTAAATTCTAACTGATCATCTCTAATTGTGGTTTCCACAGAAGGTAATTCACCTTTACAAAGTTCAATTATGTATCCAGCTAGGGTATTAGCAGAATCAGGTTGAATTTCTATTCCATATAATTGGCTCAGAGTAGAATTGAATACTTCGATAGTTATGAGACCATCTGAATGAATGGAATCATCAATTATTTCAATCTCAAATCTTGAGTCAGAGTCAAATTCATCTTCAATCGGTCCCACTATATATTCCAAAATATCCTCTATTGTAACGATACCATCAATTGAGCCATATTCATTCACCACAATAGCAACTTGAGTTTTTAATAATTGCATTTCCTTAAGTAAGTCATCTAGCGGCTTATTTTCTGGTATTATTATTACAGATCTAAGAATGGTATTAATGTCAAATGTGGAGAGATCATTTTCTAAATTATATCCAATTAGATCTTTTATGTGAACGAACCCCTTGATGTCGTCCAATGTTTCACCATATATTGGAATTCTACTAAAACCATAATTATTGGATAGTTCAAGGATCTCGATTGGTGTTGTATCAATAGGTAATGCCTTGACGTCGATTCTTGGAGTTAGAATAGATTTTGCACTTCTATCAGTAAAATTCAGAATATTGAAAATCAATCTCGATTCGTAGGATTCAAGTTCGCCTTGTTCTATTGAATCAGCAATAATAGCTTTCAATTCATTCTCGGTGTATACTTGATGATGGGTCTCATCAGCCACAGGAATATTTATTAGACGCAAAATAGAATTTGAGCTCCACACAAAAAATTTCAAAAGAGGATCTGTTAATACCATGAACCAATGCAAAGGTTCTGCAAGAATTATTGCCGTCTTTTCTGCAAACTGTATTGAAATTGATTTTGGTGCCAATTCACCTATGGTTACATGAAGAAAAGTGATAATTAAATACCCGGTAATAAATGCGGAACTATCAATTATTGGATGTTCAGTGTTGATATCAAGCGTAGTTAGTCGACCAAATGTCTCAATAATTATAAGTAGTAATGCTTTAAAGAATTCTTCACCTACAATTCCCAATGCGATTGAAGCTAATGTTATTCCTAACTGAGTTGATGAGAGTGATTTATCTAAATCATCAATTATTGATTTAACACGAACTGCACGTTTAGATCCTGCAGCAATTAGAGCATTAACTTGAGTTGGTCTCACTTTGACAAAAGCAAATTCAGATGCAACAAAAAATGCATTCAATAAGACAAGGAATATGATGAATAAGAATTGGTAGATAGAAATTTCAGACATTTTTTCTGAGGTTCATTCCTTTAAATTAATATTGGGTAATATTACTTTACCAATTTGATTTCATAAATTTAACTAAAAGAATCATAATTTAGGATGACAAATTAAGGAATATTAAGAAATATTAGCATTCATAATCGTAACTAATTGTTTATGTTATGATTTGAATTTCTACAGATCGAATATTCAAAAGATGTTTTCTTGTATATGCAATTATAATAAAATTCATCGACCTATATTCAACTTTTAAAAGCGATTAGAACGTTGAGAATCGCGATATGACCCAAGAAGTAATCGTGAATAATAATAAATTAAAACTAGTTTTTCAGACCTTGAATACAAATTATGGTATGATTGGAATAATTATAGCGATGGAATTTGCCATGGTTCTATTTCTTGGAAGTTTCTCAGAACCAATGGTCAAAATATTTGGTAAACCATTGTTACCAATTGATTTAGATAATTATGAAATTTCAAGATCTGGTCGAATAATAATGTTATATCATGCTTTTGCAGTTCCATTTGTGGGGGCAGTTGCATTACTATTTTTAGAGATGTATGATATACGATACCCATTTAATTTACAAGCAAAATATTTAGTTTTTTCGGGCAGTTTGTTTTCAGGTATTGGTGGGATAGTTTTTGGTTATCTTATCCCTCATATGTTTATTCACACAGTTTTCCTTTTTGGATTAAGCTTGTCATTTTTTGGTGGTTTCATGTTAGTTTTAGGTTTATTCCCTTCAAAATCATATCAAACTCAAGATCTGAGTGAGGAAAATACCATATTTGGTTATAATTTTGAATATATGAATTTATTTTTAACTATGTTATACTTCATTATATCCGCAGCAATAGGGGGTCTGGCCAGTTCTTTTTTAGGTGATGAACCTACCTTCCTTGCTGAGGATATTGTTAGAAACGAAACCCATTCACTACTCGAACGAATGGTTATATCTCATCTTCATGTCATGGTTGCATTACTTATTACGGGTATATTCTTGATGATGGTTACGTATTCAGAAATAAAAGGAATTGGATATAGAATAATTATGATCTTGGCAATTCCTGGATCTCTCCTAATCAGTATTGGTGCTTGGTTAGTAATTGTCAAATTTGAACCAGCTCATAAGGTAATTAATGTCGGAGCTTTCATGTTGATTTTTGGAGGTTTTATACTATCATATCACGGCTTTAAGAAAATTCTAGCAGAAAGTAATGAAGATACTGTAGGAATAAAAAATAAATCCCGAGTTTTACTCAAAGATCCCGTGAAATTTACCTTGTACTTCGAATTGATTTGGGGTAATTTAGTAACTACAATCCCTGGAATTTATGTTGGGATTAATTTAGACACGTTTCGGGATGTGAATGCAATAGGGGAACCATACCGACAGATTGAGCGTGATTTCAATGTTGCACACTGGCACATTCTCTCCGCATTAGCTGGCCTTACAGTATGTCTACTCTTGTTAGAACATTATAAGATAAAAGGAAAATTTCGAGACTTAACGGGATGGTTCTTTCTTATTGGAAGTATCGTTGGTTTTGGGTTTGGTGCATTGTATATCACGCGAACCCCAGAAACCAGTTTAACAGATTTTTATTATATAATGATGAATATCGGAGTTATGACTGTATTTTTGGGTGTAGGTGCATTTTGCGTTGCTTATTTCAAACATTTTGCAGAAAAAATTAAAGATCATAATAGTTAATAACATTTTAATTTATAATTTAATCCTTTGTTAAATATGTTATATTTTCACCAAAAGTGAACTTCTGATCTTTTTTATGCCATACAAAAGTGATCCTTCTTTTTTTCAACCAACCACGTAACTTGTCATTCTTGGCCTGCCAATCTCTGTATCTATCATTAGAAATTATCCAAGCATCTGAATCGATGGCATGTTTTAATGCAAAATAATCATCATCCCGAGAAGCAGGAGTTACAATCACTGAGCCATCTTTTTGCAAACTTTCAATAATATCGAGATTATCTATTTCATGTTTTAGTTTGGCACTAACAAATATCTCTACGTGATCAATATCATATTCTTCACAAAGTTGTTTTATTAAAACACAAAATCTCTTTGCTTCAGCTACCTCTCCTTTCACATTCTGGTCTTTGGATAAATTAGGTCCATCAACAATAATTTTAGGGGAAGATTTACTATCGTGTTTCAATTTATCTCGACGAGAAAAAAACCTCATGGATAATATAGTAAGGATGTTAGTTAATATAAAAATGAGGTAACATCTAGATTAGTAGGATTTTCGCTACTTGCTAAGAAGTAACGAAATACAGATGTACAAGTATCCAGGATAAGAATATTTTCAGTTTGCTACTGATATTATGTCTCCCCAAGATTCAAATACTTTCAATCCCTTGTAACAAGTAGGGAAAATATGAGTTCTACTGAAGTTAATGCGATCACAAGAGAAAATCAGACCCCAAGAGATAACGAAGAGATTGTTAGAGTAGTTACAATACTTCGAGATTTTTGCAATCTAGAACAATTACCTCTTTGTTGTGGTTTACCATCAGATAATGATCTTAACGTAAAATTGGATGATCTCCCAATTGAGTTCCAAGCTGAAGTAATGGAGATACTGGAATATGGATTTCAACCTTTTGCAATGAAGGATTGGATGACAATAGGTATTCTATCAGAAATAACTGGACTTGATCCCAATTCTCTGCGGGATGAGAAATTTAGGAAATCAAAGTTTGATTTTAGGGAACCGAGTTCGTGGGGCGATATCCTAAAATTTAGTGGAAAATATTACACAGTATGGAAAGAAGGAAAATTTGCTCGACTTCATGAAATCTTCTTTTCTAAATTCCTCAATAAAGTTCTCACAGAAGCTGAAAATTATCTTCATCATTCATTTACGCGTAACCACCCTAAAATCAGGGATTACACCAGGGAGGTAATTGATTTTCTAGACAATAAATATGATCCAGAGGAAAACCATGGTCGGATTGTAGTTGATACTTCTGCCATAACTGAGATTTATGCTACAACTCAAATTGCCAAGCTCCAAGCATTTTTGTTATATCTAACTCATAATCAGACTTTCGAAGAAGCGAGAGAACTTGTGAAAAATTCTACAACTTTGATTACTAAAAAGGGGGCATTAGGTAAGAGTTTTGATTATTTAATCACGATTGATCGTAATAAATTAGGGTGTCCAATCAATGAAAATGAACCAAGATTTCAAATTATCTATGGAGAGGTAAAAGGTGTTACCGAAATAGTTAGTAAAGCAAAAGGTTCACAAGGTACTTATCGTGAGATTATTGTAGGAAGCCAAAATCTAAATAGAATTATGACCGGGGAAGATTTTCTCATAAAAATATCTGAAATTAGATACCATTTAAAGGATCGTTATAGTCAATTGAGCTGGGATTTTAATTCAATAATTAATCTTTACAAACAAATTTCAAATGACTATGCCTCAATGGTTCCAGTTGCTCAAATAACAAAAGGGAGATCTCGTTTTAAAGCGATGTTTAACAATCGAAATTCTAGTAGATCCCCATTTCATTTGTTTCAAATGCGACAAGGGAATATGCAGATTAAACGAGTTGAGTATATCGAATTAAATGAATTATATTCTGATCCATTAGATATACCAAGAGTAAAGATTGTTCCGGACTATTCTAAACATATTAGAAATCAATTTGCTGTATATTTTGAGGGAAAAAATTTCGATAAGCAGATAGTAGATCCTTATAGTGCAATAGATTCTGACAAAATAAAAAATATGATAAATCAAGGATTTGGAAAGTTTAGTCGTAGATTTCTTACGTACTTTGGAACAAGCCAAAACGGCAAGCACACCTCGAAGAAATGTGGCTTTTCTGGTAGACTAGAGGGTGTGAAAGATGATTATTTAACAGTAGTCTACACAGTAGAATCTATATTAAATTCTAAGAGCTCTGTCTCATATAGTTCATCTCACCTCAAAGGGAATACTCACAATAATCAATGGGGAAAGCTTGGAGTTAATTCTATGGTCGCAGGAAAATATGCAGATCCTGAAATAGCAATTAAAAATGGAATAATTCAATTTTATCAACAGTTATATGATAAGGACACTACTAAAGCTACTAATTTTCGACGATCGAGAAGAACAAATTGGAAAAAATCTATTGGGATTCTGATAAAGAAGGGATTACTCGAAGAAGCACAGAGATATCAAAATTTTGCTAATACTGTACTATCTGAATTTCATGCAAAGATTACCTCCCAAAATACTAAAATACAAAGATTCAGACCAATTAACGATAGATAATAGATTGAAGCACTGATTTTTTTTCTCTATAAAGTAAGATATAGAATGCACACTCTTTTTATGTAAAATCGAAGTGTAACATCATTAAATTAAAATTAAATTAAATTCAACAAAGATTATAGATGCGGTTTCCATACCCATCTAATATCTATGTTTGTCCGAAATTGGAATTTCATAGAAAACGTCTGAAATGGACTCGTAGTGTAGTTTGGAAACATGCGTGCTTGGGGTGTACGTGATCGAGGGTTCAAATCCCCCCGAGTCCATTTTTCAGTTTTATAATGTATTATTTTGACCTATAATCTGTCGAATTAGTAATCTCAGGAATCCATTTCAAATGAAATCCCATGAACTTAGGCATGTGGAAATGCGTGCTTGGGGTGTACGTAATCGGGGGTTCAAATCCCTCCGATCTCATTCTTTTTTCTTTTTTTCTAATTATTTTGAGACTGTTTTGTGTAATCAACATCGAGTCCAAATTTATTTATTATTAGAGTATTTACTCGATGTTTTAAAGTTGGGTAGATATATGCAACACCAGTTTGACCTTTGTACTTCTCGATTCTAACAAGAAATTCTTCATAATCGGTATACCAATGTCTAATGAATGAACAAATTGCATTATCAGTTAATTCTCCATTGAAATCAATATAACGATAAGAATAATATGTATTTGCTTCTTGCAATACCGACTCAGTTAATTCATCTAGATAAAGCTCTGGTGCCCATTCACTTATCTCCTGTCGTAATTTTTCTCGCCTTTTTTTATGAGCTTGTTTTTGAATTTTACTGAGCTTCTGCCTTCTTAACATCACTTTTTCAACCAAATCAGAATTCTTAGCGATCCAGTTTTCTAATCTTTCAATTAGATAGAGCTTCATAGGTGCTACAGATTTATAATGGGGATTTGGTCTTATTAAATCAGGTTCACCAATCTCTTTAAACATTTTATCAGTCAAGAAATATTGAGATTTAGCTCTTGAGAAAGTCATATACAAACTCTTTTTGGTCTTCTTTTCTCGTTCTTCGCCTTTATTTTCAATTACCTCATCTGGTTCTTTCACAATTATCATTCATAATATATGATAAAAATTATTTAAAGTAAAATCTGAAATGCTGCTTTAAGATTGATCGAAAAATGCTTTTATATTAACGTGCTTGGGTTGTACGTGAAAGGGGGTTCAAATCCCCCCGAGTCCATTTTTCATTTTTATTTTGAATTCTCAAATCCGTAGTTGATGAAATCAGACATTTCAGGTATGCAATTTAAGTTTAAAAATCATTAATTATATCTATCTGTATATTCTTTTAACTTTACAGCTTGATTTAATAAATCAATTGAGAGATTTGAAATTTGTGCCATGCTTGTGGTAACATGTTCCATGGTTGCTGCGACTTCTTCTGAAGATGCACTGGTTTCCTCGGAAAATGCTGCAACATTTTCAATATTTGTTTTGATTCCACCAAACTCATTCATTAACTCCATCAGATTTTCTGAAGTTATTTCTTCTATTTCTTTTGCAGCTAGTGAGGTCTCATCAGATAACTTTCTAACATTTTCAGCCACTACTGAGAAACCTCTTCCATAATCACCTGCACGAGACGCTTCAATACCTGCATTTAAGGCTAAAATGTTTGTTTGTAACACAATCTGACTGATTGTTGCAGAATTTCCTTGAATTCTTTTTAGAACCTTTTCCAAAGTATCACTTGTAAAATTTAATTTATCTACCACAAGTGATATCATCGCCGACTGTGATGATGCCCCCTGAGCCATGGATTGTGACGTTTGTGCTACTTCTTCGGTAGAAGCATTGATCTCCTCGCTACTGCCAGATAATTCTTCTGAGGTAGAATTCATGATGTTACTGATAGTAATAATTTGTTGTAGATTTAGATCCACTGTGGATACTATTTCGTTTAGAAAACCTGCAATTTTCCCATAAGTATTATCAGCTAATACCATTGGGCTTGTTATTCTGCTTTTGATATCTCCATGTAAGTATGCTTTAGTAACTCTGTCAAACTCTTCCACATAAGGATCACTTATATTATACAGCTCCCCAAAAACAACGATTATGTAAAGCAACATAATCGGAACAGTCCACAGTCTCAGTTCATTTTGAATACTGTTGGTATTAATGTTCATGGTTTCATAAGTTCCAGTCACTGTACCCATTCGTGATGAAAAAAGAAGGAGTCCCATACAAAGAGGGATTAGATGTGCAGTTAACTTTGTTCTGTAATCATTGGTTCCTAATTTGGATCTTGTGTAAAATAGAACTAGAGCAATTGAACTTGGTAATACCATCAATTGAAACAACATATCTGATCTGGTTAGTGGATTTAATTCGTGAAAAATGTTATTTGCCCAAAATTGAAATGAAATTGTATAGAAGAAAAGAATAATTTCAATTATAGTTAAATCAAACAACCTGTACGATTTTAAATTGCTTAGAGACACGAACATATTATTATGGAGTAATCATTCTTAATGCTTTATATATGGTCGGTCAAACATTGTAATTGGAGACTACAAAGAATGCAATAAATTGTATACTTTTTTAATGATTATGATTTTCAAAATTGGAAAAACATAATTAGATTAATTTTTAATTCTAAGTTGAAAATAATGCGTGCATGGGTTGTACGTAATCGGGGGTTCAAATCCCCCCCGAGTCCATTTTTCAGTTTTTTAAGTGAAAATTAATCTTCTATCAGATATTATCTTATCACAAAAACAATGTTAATAATCTTTAATCTTCAAATCACAACTTGAGGATGAAAAGGAATTATTACGAGGTACTCGAAATATCTAAATCAGCATCTCAAGCTGATATAAAGAAAGCTTTTCGTCGTCTTGCTAAAAAATATCATCCTGATTCTGCAGTTAATCTTACTCAAGAAGATGCGGAAGAGGCATTCAAAGAAATTAATGAAGCTTATTCGATACTATCTGATTCCAGGAAGAGAAGAGCTTTTGATCACGGTGGCTTTAGAGGAAATTACAGCAACTTCCATTCAGGCTTTACAACAAATTCAGCAAGTTCAAAACGAGATCTGATACGTAATAAACTTGCAGAAAATCAATCATTTTCACTTAATCAATTTGCATTTGAACTGCGGGTGGAAGTAAGTAACCTGACCAAATTATTAATGATTATGATCAAAAAGGGATTTGTAAAAGGGATGATACGCCAAGGACAATTCATTCATAATTAATTGGTTTCATTGATCTGTTGTTAACCTCAGTTTCAACAAAGTTTTCGTCCCTCAAATCACAAACTAATTACAAAATGTGAATCACAACCCCTATTGTTTAAACGATTTGTGGAACCAAAGGACAATAAATTGAACTTTGTTATTTGAGGTTCAAAAAGTATGCCAAAAGTGAGGGATGGCGCAGATCGATCCAGTAAGTGTCTCAAATTTGGATCTTTGTAGCACAAGGTGGATAAACCAAGACAACTAGAGTGACGACGATATCAGCGACTAGTAATAAAATAAATCTAAGTCTATATTTACCAGCCTCTGGGATTAGATAACGGCCAAAGTGATCCCTCGACCGATTGTAGGCATATAATCTAGATCCGTTTGATGTTAGAAGAGCGAACCACAGAATTGGAAAAGCGAGAAATGGGATTCCCCACTCAAGAACCAAAACAGTTCCAGTATATTCAAAATAACCCCCTCTAGAGTACCAAATATATCTAACCAAATTAGCATAGCTAAAAATGATTATTATTATGGAAATCCGCACCAAATTTAATTTTTTGTAGTTTAATCGTTCTGCAGAATTAGATTCTGATCCCCGATCTGGTGCAACCATATCGACTCCTTTAGAGGCTCTGTACATTCTATATGCCAAAGCTACAAGGACACTACTGCTCTTCCATAGCATGTAACCCAAAAAATTTGGTTGAAAATATGTACAATCGTATTGGTTAAGTGTTAGGTTGTCCATTGATATTCGAGAATTCGAAACCCAAAATAATGACTCTGATGCATTTGGAAAGCGAAATTGAAAATTTATGAGATCCACTAAGAAATAAATGTAAAACAATATGGTGATGGAAATATATACCCAAAATTCCATTTGAAAACCAAAATAAGTCGCTGATGGTGATGACTGATCGATCGACCGATGGGGGGGTGGTTGCCCAAAATCAATTGATTGTGGAACAGAATCGTTATAATATTGAGATGAATTTTGTTGAAAAGATTCTTGGGATGGTTGTCTGGTTTCAGAAGGTGGTTGGTCGTCCTTGGTACCTATTTCAGTATCTGGTCTCACCACTCTTGATACACTAATTGGATTACCACATTTAGAACAAAACTTTGCATTCTTTTCGTTTCGATTTCCACATGTTGTACAAAATTTCGAATCCATTGTAATTATAATCCACTAATTGCAAATCAACATTTAATATTTTATTTTTATTGTTTGGGTTCGGCATTCTGATCGTAATTTGGATTCACAAATGAAAACAATCGATCCAGTACTTACACGATGAATTTGCGATCGATCTGCTTTGACCCTCACTTTTGACAAACTTCTTGAACCTCAAATCACAAAGTAATGATTTTGAATTTATGAATGTATATCTTTCTTCAATAAATACATCTTAATTGCAATTTTTGGTTGAGTTTGTCATTTGAGGGTCAAAAACTTTGTTGAAACGCAGGTTCATAACAGATCAATTGAGGGTAAATTTATCTCACAAAATTTTGTTGAATAACATGGTGGAAATTGTATATACATTTTAAAATATTGATTTACAATCAATGAAGTTTGATTTCATCACAGTTTATTGATTTTTCTCATTCAGAAAGGCAACATCCAAAATTTCATACAATTCCTCATAGTTCTCTGAATTTTCTCCAAATTCCTCTTTGATTTCATCTAGCACTTCATCTGCCAAACTGCAAAATTCAACATGTAAATTATTGATCAAACTTTTATCTTGTGGATAAATTAGATCAAATTCACTATTAATCGATGATAAGAAGTCTTCATGACTAAGGTTTTCTAAAATTCGCTTAATTTCACCACCTATATCGCTCAAATCGACTTCATTCATATTATAAGAAGTCAAGGGTTCTGTATCTTTAGTATCAGCAGTTCTTTCTACATGAAGAATTACTGAATACATAGATTCTTCTTTGATCAGTTCGAAGCTCTTTGCTTCGACAAATGTAAATTCATCAGTTCCCATTTCATGAATACTATCATCACATGTAGCTCGATGGTCTTTACATATTTTCATCCAATTTTGGTAATGTATACTTTCACTTATATCTAGATTTCCCATACTGTCATCTTCAACCCATTCAGCTTGAAGTTCTTTCAAATTGCTTTCAAAATTATCATTTGCCACACAGCTATTGGCATCTCCAAGTATATTCTTAGTATCGTTATATCCGGTTATCATATTTTGATAATGTAATTCTAAATAATTCCCATTTGGAGAATTAATAATTTTTGTTACAATGTAATCGCTACCTAATCGATAACTTCCCGGAGGCCGTCTTTTCAGATATGTCTGATAATAATCATTCAATAATATCCGAATTAACATATCTTCCTGGATTATTTCTTCATCTATAAGTTCAAGATTAATTAAATATTCAGTCATTACACCATTTTCATCCTCAATATATTGAATAGCCGGTGAAAGTAGTTTCAATATTTCTCCACCACTAAATCTTCCCACATATTTTTGGTTAAATCTTCTCCTAGCATTTTCACTAAATCCTTCCAAATTTTCAACAACAGATATCTCAAAACAGTTTTGATGCTGAATTGTTTTATACAATTTCATATCATATTTTCTCTGACTACCTAATCTTTTCACTTTAGTTCTAACATCATCCATACTTATTTCTTGAATAACACAATAATCTATATTGTGAGATATTTCTAAATATATAATTTCAAGATCATCTGGTGAAACAAACAATAAATTGCCATAGTCTTGAATAAATTCCAGCCCATTTCTTTTCGCAACATATTTTGTCAAGTCTACTTTCGATTGGACAAGGGCTTTAATCTTCAACCATCCCATCCATTGAGTATTTTCAATTGGGTCGAATCGATATGTTTCATCTCCAAATGTAACGGTCTTTTCATTATTTAGCTCACGTAAATATTGTATCATTTTATGACTATCAGAAAAATATACTCCATCTATTGCTGAAATCTTAGTAAATTGGTATTTTGAAGCTATTACATCATCCTTCAAATAAAAGTCTAAATCAATATATCCAATTTTTCTATCTCTTTCCAGGCTAAAATTCAAGTACAAATCTTGACCGATTATGAATTCAACCTTACCCAAGACTTCCTCCACATCTATCTCATACGGCTCATCTTCGGGTTTTGGTGGATAATTAATTGCTTCTGTTATTTCAAATGAAAGAATTGAATTCAAAGTTGATGTGGTATGTAATTCTAATTTACCTACAAGTATCCAATTATCATTTATATGGACCCAAATATAATCATCTCTCATATATCGATTAACAGATATCCTATTAGGCATCAAATTTGTGGAAACCTCAATTATCTCAGAAACTAAATCTTCATCATTGACGGTATAAAACAAACCTTGATTGACAAGATCTAAAAGACCATATTTTCCACTATAAAATAATATAGGAGGATAATTCTCAATATACAACCAAGTGTAACCCCTATTTGTTTGTAACATAAAACCGTCTCTTCGTTTGTATAGAATTTGGTCAAGATTTCTATTACTTAGATAATTAGCTCGTTTATTTAGATAATACCAAGTTGACTTTGAATTAAATTGTGTCTTCAAAAGATTGTCATATTTTGGTTGGAAGCCGATCATGTCTAGAGTAAAAGGGAGGAGATCATCCCACATTTTCTCCAGTTGGAAGTCTGTGAGCTCTGGATATATATGGAATAATGTCAATAACAGTAGAAAATTAGAATTCCCAATTTCCAAGAAAAAATCTACATTCCCTTTTATATTGCTAGGGCTTGTTTTGGAATATACTATGTGTCTGTAATATGCTCGTATTCTTCTATCCTGAATGATATATGATAATTTATCAGTAAAAGTTAACTCCCATTCTATAATTAATTTCTTCAATTCTTGGAGAGATTTATTAGTTTCAATTGATTTCTTAATTATTTTAAATAAGCTCTTTAAATCCTCAAATTCTTCTGACTTAAATTTATTTAATACTGTATTTTTTAACATAGCAATTGTATCAAGCAACCTCTTTCTCTCTCTACGTTCGATGTCATCAATTCTGTATCCTGGAGTTAATAAATTTCTGTGGATTGGAAATGCTTGCGTTATTTTCGGTAATATGGAATAATCAATTGGGGGATTAATACGAATTTTTGTATTGATTTGTGATTTATCAACATATCTCTTGGATCGGGATATCCAATCTCTTTCAACAAATTTTAGATTCAGTAATTTAAGTTGTATACTGGAAT
Source organism: Candidatus Heimdallarchaeota archaeon LC_2 (assembly GCA_001940725.1). Next base: position 20,309 of record MDVR01000013.1, read on the forward strand.
ATTTGGAATATTGAGCTTCATATATTTCGATAGCATCCGAGTTCGTTTCAATTTCTTCTTTTAACCCTTGACCATCGATATCTTCACTATTATTGTCTCTCAACCAAGGTACTAGATCATATGCTTTTGAGATTTCTATTTCCTGTAATTCCTTGTTTGAATGGATTTTTGAAAATCTTGATAATTTACTTCTCAGTTTTCGATTTGCAAATTTATTTGTATGTCCTCTTAAAGCAATTGTTGGTTTCAAGTAATGCTTAATCTGATAATTCTTTTTCCGATTGTTCTTGTTCCACTCAATTATCACACGGTAGTCTGGATATTGTGGATTCTTATCAGATGGTTTTTTCGGAGCAATTGGAAGGTTAAAAATGATTTTACTTCTAAGACTAGGTAAATGTTTATCTACAGATATTGATCTTTGATGATATAATTTAGATGTGTACTCTCCACGATTGGCTTCATCAACCCAATAAATAGTTGAGGACCCATGAATTTTCCTTACAATCTCGTTTTCAACTAATTTCAAATCTTGATGTGATATTATTGATTTATATGACTCCCAGCCTGCAAAAATGTAAACATCGAATCCTTCTGGTAACTCATCTGTTAATCTATCAAGTGAGGTTGTTAAGTCCCAATTAATAATTTCAATTTTATGTAATGATTTTTCCAGTGATTTCGATTTATCAGTTCTCAATCGATTCTTAGTAAATTTAGATAGAGTTCCAATTAAATCAACTAATGCAATTTTTTCATTTTTGTGTTTTTTGACCACATGGGGAATGAGATGAGAATAGGTTGCAATCCATGCAGTCGAGTATCCTGCAGGAGTATTGGATTTGGCAAATAGATACAAAATATTGTTTCTAAATGCCGTTGTCCCAATTTGTGGTTTCTGAATTGAAGCAGAGCTTGATTTGGTATTATTGTAGTTCATACCGAGATCTAGTGTTGTTGGTGATTTATCCAAGACTAACGATATTTTTTTGTCTGAATTTGTGTTATGAAAGACGAGTTGATCTGATTCGAAATCATTATCCGAATCATTAAGATTAGAAAATGTAGATATAATCAGATTCAACATATCGGCTTGATATTTATTCCATTCATTTTTATTGGTAGATGGTGCGATTCTGATAATTCCTATGATCAAAGAGAGATCCGTATCACTAATCTTGTGAAAAGCTTGTTTTACTAAAATTTCTAATTCATTTAATTGAGTTTTTTCTCTTGGTCGTAAACGAGTATTTCCAAAGTATTGCCAATTCTCATAAGAAAGTTCAACAGTCTTTAAGCAAACATTGGGTTGAATAATATCCCAATTATTCTTTTTCCTTTTACCCCGAATGAAACAATTATAGTCAAACTGTGTTTTAACATCCAGTATTGCAATCGGTTGCCACCCTCGATCATATATCCTGGCAAATACCATCAGATCGGGGCGTCGGGTAGAAATATAATCTGTAAGTGTAATTTCTGCAACAATTAATATTGGAAGTCCAAAAATATTGTAGTTCTCTCCCTGTTCAATCACTTTTTCAAGTGAAAATGGTTGTGGTAACCCATATAATAATATTTTATGGAATTTATCCCCATTTAGTCTTGCAAGAGTATTTTTATTCTTCAGGAATTTATCTATTGATGAGATGGTAAAATAATTGTTTACGGTCTCTTTACTATTCTCAGATATTTTGTCATGTATAATTAAATCTTCAGGAGATATATTTTGGGACTTATTGCGATTCTTAAGTTGTTCCATTTTGTTTGGTGTGATATATCTTCCAATCTGGAAATTTTCATTAATTATCATCCTTTTGAAATCTCGAAGAACACTATCAATATACTTGGGGAATCGAAAATTTTTCTTGATATATTTAGGTGAATCGCTGTGAGAATTCACACCTGCTCTTCCACCTGCATAGATCCAATCAGCCAAGTCTCTGCAAGCATGGAAAAATGAAACGAAATATTTGTTTACACGATTAACTGTTACATTTCGAATGAAAAGTGTGAATGCAAGCTCTTGCATGTGTGTTCTGAATATTTCGGCAAGATCCAAAGAAGGTAGATATGGATGATCAGGTCTTACATTCTCTTTTGATATAGTTCGATATTCATATTCCTCCGCAGTGGGTAAAGGATATCTTGTAACGAAAAAATCTCTTAATATTGCACCTCCAGCATTTAATATGCGATTGAAATCATCCATTTCTCCTTCCTTTTCATTGTGAACCCGTTTGTTTATTGGATAACCGTAGCGATTCAACCTGATCCAAAATAACCTTAAGTATTGCTTTCTGACAATCACTTCAGCCATTTTAATTGGACTAATATCTGGTTCACCCAAAACGATTGATTCCCAGTAAGCTTCTAGGGCCTTTTTACACTGTGTTTCAATTATTTTCACAATATGCTTATTCCATCGATTCTTCTGTTTCTTTGCTAATCGATAAATTATACTTATGGAAGTATTTGCTGCAGATTTAATGATTATATATGGTTCAGCTCTTTCAAGAGATTGATCAAAAGATTGATCAAGTTTATCTTTTGCTGATACCGGTGGTTTGAGGTCGTGAGTGTGAGAATTTTCTAAATCAGTTTTAACACCCACATCAGCCACCTCAACACCAATTTAACTTGTACAATTTATATTCATTGGGTTTTATGAATAACATTTTGAACTATGTCTCTATTAATTTGATAATTATTTGATTAAAATATAAATATTTAATAAAATTAGAAGATTATAGTTTTTTTTAATCATAGTTTAATTATATTATAGAGATTTATTCCCAATTAACTCTACATTACTTTAAATAGGATACTCATAAAATAAATAATGTTGCGAAAAGAACTTGCAACAATGATTTCGATCATAGTTTAATTATATTATAGGAGTAAAATCTCATGGCAAGAAAAGGTGTTATCACTTCAACTACAGTCCCTATCAGCTATTCTGAGATTGGGGAATTTGAATTGAGGAGAATAACACAAATAGTCAAGAGAGATACTCATGTAATTAATAAATATCTAGGCATAATTCAATATAATCAAAAATATCTATTGGAATTTAAGAAAGGTCAATATTCTGGGAAATTGGATGAATTAACGCTTTCAACACGTCATGGTAGAAAACCTAAGCATGATTTGAAAGTTAAATTTCCACGAATTTCTCATAATGAATTATTGGAATGTAGGGATGGTGCACTTGGTCTATTCAAGAGTCATCTTGAATTATCCAAAGACGAGGGTAATGTTAATACTGGTTTTCCAAGAATTAGGAATCTAACAGGAAGACAGATTAATTCAAGAAGATGGAAATTTGATTCAAAGAACCGTACTATAACAATCATAGATAGTATGGAGAGCAATCCAAAAATGATAAAGAATGGAAAAAATGTAACCCGTCACGAATGGATAACAATCCCACTCAAATTAAGTCAATATCATTTAGAGCAGATGAATCTTGGTAAACTCAGAACAATTCAAATTGTAGTGACTGATAATCTTGAAAGGGAGAATCAATTCTCGATTAAATTTTCAATCCTTCATGATGTAGTTCAATTATCAAAGAAGATGAAAAATGACCTCAAAACAAAACCTGTTGGAGTTATTGGTGTAGATCTTGGTATTAATATAGATATAACTACTGCTTTGATAACAGGTAAAGGAGTTATTGATTACAAGACATTCAAAGTTGATGAGGAAATAAAAAATTCTATTCGAAAAACAGAAAATACTTTGAAATATCTCCAAAGATCTTCTCAAATTAGACAATTCAGTAATTTTGTTGATACCTATGTTGATCGTAGAAACAAGTTAATTCAATTCCTTTTATCAAATTCATTTAATCTACATTTAGATAAAATGTCATCACATCAATTGTATGTAATAAATGACAAATTAATTCAAATTAGAAATGCATTCAAATATGATAATTTAGAGTCATTTGATCTCAAATCAAAAGCTGAGATAATTCATAATAATAGAATTCCACTATTTGCTTATTTGGAAGATAAACTTAAAGTTATCAAATCAATATTTGATACAAATTATGATAATATGTCAAAGGATGAAAAATCCGAGTTAAAGAAAATCCGTAAATCAATTTACAAAATAATAGATTCTCTAGAAACCATGGGTCTTTTACTCAATCCTCAAAAATTGTACAATACTGATGGTATCTTTCAGAAATTAAGAAAGTTAAAAAGTAAAAGAAAGAGATTATCAATTGATGCTGATAGAAAATTAGCACTTCAATTCACTGAGTATATAGAAGAAATATCCAAAGATTACGATATTTATATTTCAATTGGAAAACTCAAGGGAATTAGAAATCGTGCTCGAAGAGGTAATGGAAATAAATATCTAAGAAGATTGGTTAACCGCTGGACATTTTTCAGAATTACTAATATGATTGAATTAAAAATGGCTAAACTTGGATTGAAAAAACGAGTATTAGTTATTTCAGAAGCCTGGACATCAAAAACCTGCTGGAAATGTAACACCAGAGGTAATAGAATACGTCAGAATTTATTTCACTGTATTAATAAAAAATGTGAGTGGAGAGGCAATGCTGATGTAAACGGAGCAATTAATATTGCTAAAAGATTAATTGCATCATTCAAACTTACATCCTTTAGAAATAGAGGAGTAAGAGGACTAGGTATGTATCTACCTGTCATTTCTTCTAAAAAGAGGAAGTACGGAAAAGCTAGAAGCGTACCGAAAAGCCATAATGGCAGTCCTACCCCGTTATTAAATAATATTAATAATAATAAAAATAACGGGAACGCTGGTACTCAGAGTACTCATTCATCACTGGATGAGTTCTTTGAAAATGATCAATCAGCGGTTAAAAATCACGGAAAAACTGACTTTGTAGAAACTAGTAAGAAGAGAAGCAGAATGAAGCACCGTTCCAATGGAACAAAACCTATTTCAACAGAAGCTATTTTGGCTAAAACTAAGAAAGTGAAAGTGATGGTGACATCAGATATAGGGTTGCTGAACGTGAAGTAATCATTTTTTATGAAATTAGAAAATGTATATACAAAAATGATCATAAAGAAATTGCATTAAAAGCTTTAAATTTAAATAAACATGTTATCTGCGAAAAACCGATTGCTTACAATAACCTTGAAGCTCAAGAGATGGTTGAAGCTGAAAAAACTAGTGATAAAATAATTTGTATAAATTTACCTTTTTGTTGGACACCCGCTGTTATTGAATTCAAAAGGCAATTAGAATTAGGTTATGTTGGAAAAATAAAAAAAATTATTTTGAGATTTCGGTTTCCTCAATGGCCCAGAAGTTGGCAGTCCACAGATTGGTTAAAATACAAGGAACAAGGAGGTGGACTACGAGAAGTTGGAACTCATTTCTTTTTTGTTTTAGGTGAATTTTCTAAATGGATTGGGGATGTAAAACAAATTTGGGCAAAGATAGATTATGGTGAAAATGATTTGGCTGAATGGAATGCAGATGGGATAATAAAACTCACCTCGGGATTAACAGTTTCAATAGATTATCTTGTCGGATCCGCAGAGGAAGAAGAAAATTCCATAACAATAATTGGTGATAATGGATATTTATCACTTCAAAAATGGTCAATATTGCTTGGATCTCAAAATGAGAGTGAGTTGGCTGAGTTGAAAACCAATGGAAAAAATGAAGAAGATATGGTTTCGGCATTCTTAAAATCATTAAAGGGTATTGTACCGAATAACCCTCTTGTAACATTTAAAGATGCAGCTAATGCACAAAAAATACTTCAAGCAATTCATGAATCAAACGGAGAATGGATTGCATTAATAAATTAAAATATAGAAGCTTTTCAAAATCGAAATTTATTGAAGGAATATAATTCATTTCGTCGATGATGTTTTTGGTTGAGCGGATTTATGTCAGTTAATCGAGTTATTATCTCTTACATTATTCCAAGAATTAGTAGTATAAGTAAGATTAATACAAATAATTTGAGGCAAGTGACATTTCTTTTCACATAATATTTGGTAGATTATAATATAAGGATTCCTTCGAATTAAGTTCTTTATATCCCATATTATTGATTTCTCGAACCATTCTAATTGAAGACAGCCTTAGAGATTAAATAAAATAAGTAAATAAGATTATTATCTGCCTAAGGAAAAATTCCGAAAGAATGTTCGTTTAGACGTCTCACTTTTTACAATAAAGAGATAATGGCTAAAAATATGAATAAGGATTGCCAAAACACTTGGAATTACTATCAGGGGGGCGGACTGATATAATTTGAGTGCAAAAAATGCCATTAGAAAGAAAATATGAAAGCTATAATATGCAACCAACTCAATTCGCATCAGATTGTCGGATTGATGAGTTACATTCTTGTTTTCATGATTTTGTAAACTTGTAAATACTTGATTTACAGCATAATAAATTAAAATAATAACAACGATCATAAAGTAAGGGCTATAATTGAAAATTCGTTTTCCTTGTTGAATAATATCAAATATGATATAAAAAGGAATAAGGCCAAGTAATGGGATCATTGATAAATATCCGGAATAAGCATATTCATTATTCTGATATTTTCCCCTTCCATAACGTATCAGAACACTATAGATCAGGACTATAAAATACCACCCAATAAAATTCCCATATCTCACTCCTATGAACGAATCAAATGTTATTGAGTTTGATATTCCAATCTTCCAATTCCAAAGCCCAGCATCTATACGGATTGCGATTACATCCATTGAGAGATCAATTGTTAGTGCAAGAAGTGTATCTAGAAACGGCTTTGTTTTATTACTAACATTAGAGATATCGGAAATTTTCATACTAGTTCCAATTATTATTGCCCATGCAAAAGCAATAACTACTGGGACATTATCTGGTATATTACCAAATTGAAATATAAAATCGGGTGAATATTGGTAGGCATCATAAGTCTTAATTGACAAATATTCCAAAATTAAGGCAAAAAAGGTTATTGAAAATAGTTCAATCACTGTTCTGTAGTGTTTTCTTGTGTAATTTGAATAAATTATCAGTACAAAGAAAATAATGTAAATGATTTCAAAAAATCGAGTGACTATCAAATTGAAATTTCACAATCCTGTGTGAACTACTAACTTAACTCAAAAAATTGAGTGTTGATTATTATTAATAATTCATTATAAAAACGAATATAAGTTTTTAATCTGAAATTCATTTTCACCAATTTTTAGGATTTTTTTCAATGGTAAACATGCGTATAGTCTCCGCTATAAGACAATTGTTAAATTTATGAGTTTTATTTTTCTGAAATATATAATACAATTTTAGAATTACAAGTAAGTTGATTCCCAAGGAGGAAAAATTTAGTTTAATATATTTAAGATACAAATTTGATGTTTTATCAATTCAAATAATTAAAAAATGGCAAATAGAACTAGATACATATTTAAAAGTACAAATTCGATGGTTCTAAAAATTACTTTAAATGAAATACTGTTTTCTCACTGATTTTATTGCTTGGGAGTTACAGAAATCCAAATGTTCGATGGATATTAATTGTTGGGATTTTCAATTCTATCGGCCTAAGCATTTCTTGGTTTTCCATAACATGGTTAATTTATGGATTTGGTGGATCTAATAGTGATCTTGGTCAAATATTAGGGGTAGCATCTCTTATTGGTTTGATTGGTTCACTTTTTGGATCTAGTCTTGCTGACAAATTCAGACGAGATGCCCTTATTTGGATAGGTGGATTATTTTTAGTAATTGGAAGTTATTTATTAGCAACAAGTAATAATTTGAACGATATTTTTGTAGGACAGGTTTTTATAAGTATCGGAGGTTCTTCATTATTCCCAATCATCGGTGCATTATTTGCTGATTCTATACCAGCAAAAAATCGGAATAGAGTTTTTGGTACTCAATTCTTGTTGACTAATTCTGCAAGCGCAATTGGTAATCTAGTTGGATACTTCATTTTTCGAGGAATGGATTCAGAAGATATTGAAACACTTGATGTGGAGTTAATAAAATACTCAATATTTTTTGCAGCTGCGACTCAATTTATTGCTTTTATTTTCATGTTATTTCTGAGGGATAAGAACACCGTATCAGAGGCTGAGGAGGGTACAATTGCATCAAATTTTGTTCAAGAGAAAAATACCAATCAAAAATTTAAGAGTAAATGGTATAAAGGTGAGTTATTTGATAGATCTGAATTTGCTCCGGGATCACTTCAAATTATAACCTTGACTCTCATTAGTTCATACATTATTGGCATGGGTGCTGGGATCTCCATTCCTTACTTCCCTAGGTTTTTCTTTGACATATATGCGATTGATCTTGCTAATTTGAGTATTCTGTTCGCTTTTGTAACACTGATTACTGCTGTTTGGGGAAAAATAAATGCAAATCTTGCTGATAGATACGGAAGGGTTGAGTTAATAGTTGCAAATCAATTTGTTTCTGTTACATTATTGGTACTACTCGCAACCTATCCACCATTGATATTTGCAATGTTAACTTTAATTGTTCGCAATGCTGCAATGAATGGTGTTGGTCCTGTATCAGCCGCTATTCAAATGGAGCATTCTCCTCGTGCTTATCGTAGTAAAGTAAATGCACTAAACCAGATGGCATGGGTGGTGTTATTTGCAATTGGTCAAATGATTGGAGGTCATCTTGTTGATAATTTCGGCTTTAGATTACCAATTTTAATCACCGCATCACTATATCTATTGGCAACATTTTCATATTGGAGAATAATGAAAATTTCTCCAACTTAGAAAGCAAATAATGACAGTCTGAATAATTACTGAAATGGATGAATTTTCACAATGTATAATAAAAAATGCAAGTGTTTTTATTTTAATTAGGTAAAATAAAATTAAAGGTGAATTAATTACCTGTCTATAAAATAACTCTTCTGGGAGATGCCTCGGTTGGTAAAACATCCCTTAGGAAAAAATTCATGGGTGAAGGATTTAAAAAGTCCTATGGAATGACTATAGGTGCCGATTTTTCAGTTTACAAAATCGATGATTATATCCTACATATTTGGGATCTTGCGGGTCAGGTTAGATTTAGTCAAATATTGAAGGCATATTATATTGGCACAGTTGGATGTTTAATTGTGTTTGATATTACAAATCCAGATAGTTTTCAAAATGTACCTACTTGGATTGAACAGCTAGTTAAAAACAATGAGAACAAAATAGTGCCAATTATTATCGTGGGAAATAAAGCCGATTTAAGAGAGAGTGGGAAGAGTTCGATATCTAACGAAAAAGCAAGAGAATATGTAAAAAAACTAAGTGATTGGACTAGATTTGATGTTCCTTATATTGAAACTTCTGCCCTTTTGGGATTGAATGTTGAACAAACATTTAGGAATTTAATTAATAAGATTGACATTGAACAAGCTCAATTACAAAATCAGTAATTTCTTCAAGAAAAACTTTATCGAAGTACATTTTCTTGTATTTCTTTTGCTAGGTGATCTGTAAGTTGTGGATCTGACGATGCAACGATTGAATATCCTGTCTTAAAATCGTTTAATGGGATTTTTTCTGCTTGTTTATATTTTGGCGGGACAACAAAAGTAAATTTTCCACCTAATTCTTCCAATATCAATTTTACAGCGCAAAAATCATGCGCCTTCAAAACACCACGAATGTCAATATAAGCATCGCTTTTCCCGAGGGCTACCAGAGCTAATTCCCATGCAGAACTACCTAGTGATCTAGTAGAATAATGTCTTGTGAATCCATTGTTTTGATTGATGCGTTTTGTGTAAAAATAATAACTTATTATCAAAGGATTGATCTTATTTGTAAGAGAAATTTCAGTCTTTTGAATTCTATTCCCATTATAATAGCTACCGTCGCCTAATTTACCAAACAGTACTTCATCTTTGTAGAGATTCATAACCATTGCTGAACTTAAATCACCCAATGTTGCATTATCTTTGTAACTACCATAACCAACAGACATGCAACCAATAGGTAAACCTTTCACGTAATTCTGACTTCCATCAAGCGGGTCTAACATTAGTACAATGGAATTTTCTTTATTTTCGCTAGGGTGACCAAATTCCAAAACCCCACTTTCTTCCGAATATAAAACTCCATGTAGCTTTTCGTTTATTAAAGTGTTAAGAAATATTTTCTCTGAAATTAGATCAGCATCAATCGAAGTTTGACCTGCTGCATTTATCGTAGACTTACTCCGCATATTCTGAGTAACCCTTTCTGTAATTTCCCGTTTTGCTCTAATCATGGCTTTGTTAATTTTTAAATCAGTTTCAATAAACGATTCATTTAACCACATAGCATGAAACTCCTAATAACTGCATTCGGTTTATATGATCACAGGAATTGTAGTTATCTTGTTTTCAACATTCTCGAAATAATATATTAATTCTCACTAAATTTATCGTACATGATAACCATAATCTGCAAATACCATACGAATTAGTTAGTATTGTTAAATTAATATAAAATATAGTTTGTAGTTAGTTTTATTTTTATTCGGGTGTAATTTGATTTGCTTTATGGTAGAGAAATACTCCATCCATAAATGTTTTCGGACTTTGTCTGCGTTTACCCCTTTGTCGGGTTAATTCTTGAATATTAGCTGCAGTTTGGCCTACTGCTTCTTTATCAATTCCTTGAACAATTACGTCCTCGTCATCAACTTTCACAGATACGCCAGGTAAAATTTTAGCATATCTTGGTTTTCTTCCACCATAAAGATTCTCAATTTTTACTTGTAATTTTTTCATTTCTGGGTTAATACGTATTGGAAAATGTGAAAATACAATTTTCAAAGAATATTTATAACCATAAGTTGTTCCTTCAATCATATTGCCAATATGAGCACCTACCGTACCAATTGATGATTTTTCCTTCTTTCTGGGAAAGTAGGTTGAAAGTATTAATTCACTATTTACGTGTTCTATTTGAATACCTGAATGAGTAAAATCTCTTTCTATCTCACCTAAATTTCCTTTGACGAATACCTTTGAATTATCAATTTTAATGGTAATGTTATCTGGAATTTCAATGGTTTTTTGTAATCTACCTATTTTCATTTCTACTCCACCTAATATACATACGCAAGTAGTCTTCCGCCGATACCTTTTTCATGAGCATCTGTTTGTGACATTACACCTTCGGGTGTTGATAGCACTAGTATCCCAAAATTGGCTGCTGGAAGATACTGTTTTTCGAATTTTGTAAATTCTTTATTTTTAATCGGATAACGAGGACGAATCACTGCACATTTATTTATTCTCCCTAATAATTGTACTTTGAATTTTCCACCACGTCCGTCTTCAATTCTTTCTACTTCTCCAACATAACTAGCTTTCTGCAATGTAGCTAATACGTTTTCAATCACATTTGATGTGGGTGCAAGAATTACTTCTTTTTTTCCTCTCTCTTCATAAGATCGGATTTTTGATAGTGCATCTGCTAAGGGGTCCATTTGCATATTAAATTATCCTCCTCTTGCTCCAGTTTTCTTGAAGCCTAATGGTCCTGCGATCTCTCGCATACATCTTCTACAAATTATTAGATCTGCTCTTCGAATTATCCCTTTGTGGGTCCCACAACGTCTACAGGAACGTGTGCCACGACCGATACTACGGGTTTTTTTCTCTTGTGTTCTCATAATATACCTCCTTACCTTGATTGAGTTTACTTTGATTCACTTGAATCTCAACTCAGTGCAGGAGCAAATTATTGAGTTTTTTACCTTTTAAAGACATTCATTTTGTGACAACGCGACAAATCTGAATTTTATAATTTGAAATATGTTTGGTATAATTAAAATAGCTTGTTTAATTCAATTCAGTTGAATGATAGTATTAATTTAGATAAATTCAACATCATAATTTTCTTTTAAGAAAATTTTTGTTTCTACTTGAGTGAGGAAGTGACTTTTAGCAATTTTATTCTTTTTATAGCTGCGTCGTTTAACTCTATATCCAGCTCGTTCCATTTGAATTATTACATCCATTCCAATAATTCCTAGATTTGGATCATAACCCATTCCGGGTATGTCAATATGTTCTTTAATGCCAAAGCCAAAATTTCCAGAACGATCGATTGATCTTTCTTTTATTTTGTATTCTTTTGCATGTAGTAAACGCATTAACAATTCATATGCTCTTTGTCCTCTAACTGTCACCGTTATACCAACTGGTTGATGTTTTCTTATTCCCCAGCTACGCCATGTATTTTTGGCTAAAGTTTCAGTAGGTTCTTGTCCTTCTCCAACTAGGGTTGAAATAATAGTTTTTGCTCGTTCTAATGGTTGGCCAGCCATTCCTAAAGAAACATTAATTTTAATAGCTCCAATTAATGGCCTAAGCATAGGTTGGACATCCCATTTTTCGTTATAATCTTTTATCGGTAGTTCTGTTACACTCATTTTGATTACCTCTCGATTTTGAGATCTGGACCAACAACAAATACATAGTCCAAAGCAGTTCTAAATTCTGCATCATCACCACCAGTTTCATCGATAAAGGTTACTTCAGATGCTTTGGGTCCATATCTTTGGGAAATGGCGATAATTTTTCCTACCCTTCCTTGGTGTCTCCCTTCAGTAACCATAGCTCTTGCTTCCTCTTCTAATGGATAAACTTCCATTATTTCTTGACTTGGAATTTTAATTTTTATTGAGAACATTCCTTTAATTTGAGCTATTTTTTCATCACCTGCCTCTAATAAGATATTTCTTCCATCGTGAAGTGAAATTTGGGTCTTACCACCTCGAATATTTCTCTTCCCAATGACTTTACAAACTTTGGTTCCTTTATCTTTTTTAAGAATTTTAACTGGTATTAATTTATTAGACACATGTAATTGAATTCTATAATATGCTTTACTTGCTGGTAGTTCAACAATATCCATATGTCCAACTGGAAATCTGTCATTTGATCTTGCACGTCCATCAACTAGTATTTGTTGAGTTGATACAATTTCCTTAATCTCTTTTCGTGTCTGACCAACATTAAGAACATCTCTTAATAATACCATTAATGGCATCCCATATTCTTTCGAATGTGGTCCTGGTGAAATTTTAGGAACAAAAGTAGATCCTTTTTTATGTATTGGCCAAGTGGAAGGTGCTGAAATTCGTTTTTGATGTTGTTGTTTTCCTGCTTTGGTCATTGTTGGTCGTCCTCTTTTTCTGTTGATTCTTCTGTTATTGTATCTTCTTCAGATGTATTATTAGCATCTTCAATTAAATCATCAGTAGTGTCTTCTTCCAAAAGTTCAATATCATCATCATCTAATGGAGCAATTAAATCTTCATCTTCTAATTCAATGATATCTTCATCTTCCTCAGTTTCAGCGAGTACTGCATCAATATCAATTTTGTCTTCTTCTTTCTTAATTCGACGATTGATAAGTTCTAATCTCTTACGATCTTTTTCAATAATATTTGTAATAACGAGATTGGAAGCGTGAATAGGAAAAGGAATTTCAGTATTATCTGTTTTCCTTTTTACAATTTTATCAACGTAAACTCTTTGTTTCGAAAGATCAACTTTCATGACTTTACCAGATTTACCCTTCATATCTCCCCTTGTAATAGTTACTGTATCACCTTTTCTAAGGGGTAATGATCGAAATCCTTTGGTTTCACGAAGACTAATACTAAGATTTGCAGATAACAACTTATGTGTTTCATGTCTTGGGGGATTAAATTGAAACAATCTTTGTTTTTTCGGTTTTTTACTTTGTGTTCTCAATTATACCACCGTACTTGCTATGGTCCCAATACGAGGCCATCTGTTGATTGCTTCTCTTGCTACTGGTCCTTTTGCCTCATTTGAACGAGGATCACCTTGCGGATTAACAAGAACAACTGCATTATCCTCAAAAGAAATCATTTCACCACTTTCACGAGTAAAAGGTCTTCTTTGTCTAATTATTATTGCTCGAACAATAGTTCTTCTTAGTTTTGCATTACCTTTTTTTACGGATGCGATTACCATATCTCCAACAGATGCTCTAGGATATCTGTTTAATCTACCTCTATAACCTGCAACTGATATAACTTGAATAATTCTTGCACCAGAATTATCAGCCACTCTAATTTTAGTGCCTACTTGAATTCCTGCTGCGGATTTTACTCTTGGAGTTCCCGCTGCTTTACGTTTTGCCATTTTCTTTTCCTCCTAATTTGCTATTGCAAGTTTTTCGATTACAACAAAACTTACATGTTTGGCAATGTGACGACATTCCATAACTTTTACAACGTCTCCACTTTTAGCATCAATACAACTTGGATTGCGTGCTGAAAGTGATCCGTGTCTCTTCTCATACCGATTGTATTTCTTAACAAGATGTAAGAAATCCCTTCGAATTACAAGTGTTTTATTCATTTTTGTAGATTCTACCTTTCCTTCAACTATTCTGCCTCTAACTGGCAAAGTACCATGCCAGGGACATAATGAATCGTCACATTCCTTGGAAGGTGGATTAGCTTCTATACCTATATTTCTAACTTTGGACATATTTTTTACCCCAATACTGATCGCATTATTCAAATTTGTGCATAACCAAAAATACCTCGTTAAAGTGATCAATTGGGTAACGATTGACCGAGTAGAGCCTGTTTCTCCAGAAGGGTATTCTTGTTAGTCCGAAAACTATTCAGGTTGTAGAACAATACGATGTCTTACATAATTACGATTCTGATTAAACATTTAAATAGAGTGATACAAATCAGTTACTGAAAACAATGTTATCTCCTTTTTAATTTTAAAATAATAATTTAAGAATTGAAATGTTGCCACCCCTTGTTATCAATTATTTTATTCAAATATCTTACTTCTTTTCTTTCTACTACTTTACCCAGTAGAATCAAATCCTTGGATTCTTCATATACTAAATGTGAGGTAAATAGAATACCTAATTCTTCCCCTCCATAAAAGATTAGATCCATAATATCAATTCCATTGATATCAGCGATCTCTTCCGTCCACTTATTTACATTAATAAGGTTTATTTCAAACCCAACATCAGACATTATAGACAAATGGTATAAGCTCGATGCAACTCCATCGCTACAATCAATTGCTGAAGAGGCATCATATTGAAGAAAATCAACATATAATTTTGGTATTCCATAAATTTTTATAGCCTTAGAACTATCACCTCTCCAATTGTTTGTGAGGATGCCTAATGCCGAACTCATCATACCCATACTAGGACCAATCCAATAAATAAATTCACCGACCTTCGCCCCATCCCTTCGAATTAATTTATCATTAGAGTAACCCCACGTTGTTACATCAATTACTAAATCATTTGCTGAATTTAAGTCTCCACCTAAATATGAAATATTATATTTATTACAAGCAAATGCAACACCTTTCAATACTTCTTTAACATTATTCACATCCACTTTAGGAATTGATAAAGAGATAACTGCATATTTAGGATTTACGCCTTTGGCAATAATATCGGATGCTGAATTTATTAATGCCCTATATCCACAATTAAAAAATGATAACCCGTCCGGTCGATCTGTAGAGGCTACCCATGTATCAGAGTTTAACACAATATATCCTTCCTCAACAGGAACTGCGACTGCATCTTCATTCCAACCTAGGAGGTTTTGATTCTTGACATCCACGAGTTCTTTAATTGATCTTAAGATTGCTTGTTCCTTCGATTCATCTAGTACAATCTTATCCATTATTTCTCTAAATAATCAGTCAACTTATTATTTAAATTTCATATTTACCAGTAGTTAGTAAATGAAACATTTTTCTGATTTTCTTATATTAATCGCCTTCAAATATTGGAACTGATAAATTGATTTGTAATAAAATTGTTTGCTCATTATCTTAAGCCTTTTATGTGCTTATCTTAGTGGAATTGTGAGTTAAACGAATGTCATCTAGACGTCAAACGCACTATCGTGGTAAAACATTAAATGAATTACAATCACTAACATTAGATGAGTTAGTTGAGTTATTACCATCGAGGCAAAGAAGATCATTAACACGCCAAGAGTATTGGAACCATGAAAGATCTAAATTGTTAGGTAAATTAAGAAATGCAAAAGAAGCTATGGATAAAGGAAAAGAAGTCATTGTTAAAACACATATTCGAGACTTCGTTGTACTTCCCGAATTTGTAGGTTTAACTGTTGAAATTTATAATGGTAAGGAATACACCCCAATAAAACTTACATTCGATAAGGTCGGAGATTATTTCGCACAATATTCACATGCACGTAAGCTTGTACGACACAGTGCCCCAGGTATTGGAGCTACTCGATCTTCAATGTATGTACCTCTCAAGTAATATTATCAATTAAGAAAAAACTTAAAATTGTTAGTTATCACAATTGCTTCGAAATTAAAATAGACATTCAAATCCCCCATTTGAAACTTTGAAAAATTACAAAATTTATGAAGATAAAAATTGATCATCTAGCGCGAGATATCTTAAGGCTTTAATTATAGTAATTGAAAATCGGTTTTGAAGTAACATTGTCAAGATTTAAGTATTCAACTGTGGGTTTGGATATCGATCCAGATAAGACTGTATTTGCAAGTGGAAGGGAAATTAATTGTTCTACTAAGCATTCACGAGAAATTTGTAAACAAATAAAAGGTATGCTAGTAGATGATGCAAAGACCTATTTAGAAAATGTAATTGATATGAAGAAATCAGTTCCATTTAAAAGATATAATAAAAAGATAGGTCATCGAAGTGATTTAGTAGGTTGGGATACTGGAAGATACCCCGTTAAAGCTGCAGGTAAAATTCTAGATGTTTTAAATAATCTAGAAAAGAATGCAGAAAATAAAGGACTTGAAGTCGATCGATTATATATTTTCCATTCAGCTACTCAAAGAGGTAGAAAGATAAAAAGAATTTTCGCACGAGCGTTTGGTTCAAGTTCACCAAAGGTGAATACACTCACACATATTGAACTCGCTGCAGAAGAGGTTTAGTTATGCCAAATAGTATTAAAAATTTTACTGAACGAAGATTACATACCACGTTTCTTGATGAATATTTTAAAGAGAAACTAGCTTCCGCAGAATACGGATATATGATTTATCAACCTTCGTCAACTATTACTAAAATAACACTAAAAGTTGGACGAGTAGGTCTTGCAATTGGAAGAAGAGGGAAGACAATTAAGCAATTATCAATAGATGCTAAAAAAATTCTTGGTCATGAACGAGTTCAAATTGAAGTAGAACCATTAGATGATCCTGAAAGTTATCCACAAGTAATGGCACAAAGATTAGCATCTTCACTTGAAAGAGGTAGGCATTTTCGAAGAAGTGCTTATGGTACAATGAGAAGAATAATGAGTACTGGTGCTCTTGGGTGTGAAATCACAGTTGCTGGTAAAATCACATCACAAAGAGCAAGAGTAGAGAATTTCAGAGAAGGATTTGTTGCAAAAACTGGAGAGCCTGCTGAAGAGTTTGTGAAGGTCGGTCGAGCATATGCAAAAATTAAACGAGGTACTCTTGGCATAACGGTATTAATTATGGTCCCAGATGCAGTACTACCAGATGCAGTCGAGATCATCGCAGAACCAACTCATACATCTAGGGAAATTACAAGAGAGGCAGATGAAGAATTATCTGAAGATCTCGAAACTTCAACAGAAAAAATACCAATGGATGACGAATTCGGAGATTTAGAGGAATTAGATGCCTCAGATAGTGATATTCCAGAAGATGCAGTTAAAGCCTTAGAAGAAGAAGAGGAATTAGAAGAACTAGAGGATGTAGAATAAAATGGCAATTTTGAGAATGAGTGAGATCAGAAAATATAGGCCCGAACAGAGAGAGACAAGATTACTACAATATCGAAAAGAATTAATGGATGTTTATTCACAACTTTCTGCTGGTGGAAGTATTGAAGATCCAAGCAAAATAAAGCAATTGAAAAAAACTATTGCAAGATTATTAACCGTTGGTAACGAAAAAGATTCTTCTTAATTCTAATATCGCAATAAGTTATGAACCTAATAAATTATCGAAAAATGGTTACATCAATACTTGTAAATCCATTAGATAATCTAATCATCTTTATTGAAGATCATCACAATAAATCAATGAAGTCTGTTAAAGGCAAAATTATCAACGAGACTAAATATATGATTCACCTTATGACAGATACCCATAATTTAATTTCAATTCCAAAAAAAGGTGGAAAATTCATTATATTGTCTGAAAATATTAAAATTATTATAACTGGAGATTTATTGTTAGGGAATGCAAAATCTAGATCGAAAAAGAAATATCGTAAATGGTAAGAAACTGTTTGGTAAAATCAAAATAACTAAATTGTTAACAAAATAGGTACTTCAATAAATTTAATATTTACAATTTCTCCAGATAAACTACTTGTAAGATAGGTCCCATCTGGTTTTGCAATTCCATTAATCGAATGTAAGATTGTTAAATCACCCGTAATCAATTGAGAAGGAAATTCAGTGATGTTTGATGCTCGTCTTCTTAAACGCAAGGTCCATTCATCCAAATCAATTGGAAAATCAACAAAATCTGGATTAAATTCTAATTTAATTACAATGATGGTAATATCATATTGACCATTCGGAAGTTGTTCTGAAATTTCAATTCTAGATCTAAAATAAAGTGAAAATCTAGCTTCATCATTCACGTATTCAACCTTGGAAACAAAATTGTCTGATGTTGTGGTGTTCCAATTAACAAAACTATTTTCTTGAGTGTTCCTACCAAAATAACTTATTCCCGATCTACCTTGAAATTCTGCAGTTACATTTCCGGTGAATGAACCAATCTGGGAATTAAATAGAATAGGCCCTGGGGTACCAGTAATATTAAAATCAAGAAGATAACCAGAGTTGATTGAATAAATGGCTCCTTTCGAAATTATTTTCGCTCGGTTCTGAGCATCTTCAGCTGATGAAACAAGATCCGTAACGGCATTTGCGATTGAATACATTACAAATTCCTGATTATTTGCCTGAGTTGTGGCTTCAAATCCAAAAATTGTGGGAGAGATCCGACTGTAAAGAACCCCCATCGATGCAATCATAATGATAAAAATCAACATCGTGGCAATAACATTAGTTGTTCCTTTTCGCGATTTAAGCACTATACTATCTTGAATATTTTAGCAAATTAATATTATTATTTTTTAATTGATTATTGTTAAATATTTTATTTGAATTGATTATTTATTTATGGTATTGTAATTTGAAGTGAAAATTATCCGAAGAGAGAGCCGAGACCTTCATCATCGTCTTCTATTTCTTCGCCTTCTTCTTCTTCTTCTTCTTCGACAGCATCTTCAGCGGTGGCAGAGCTTTTAGCTCCAGCTGCGGCTGCAGGTGCAGCTGCAGGAGCGGCCATAACTGCAGAAACCAATGCTTCATTGATGTCAACTTCTCCAAGAGCGGCTACGAGTGCTTTTACTCTTGACTTATCAGCAGTAACGCCTGCTGCTTTTAGGACTTTTGTAATTCCTTCTTCTGTTATTTCTTGTTCGCTTTTGTGTAATACGAGTGCGGTATATAAATATTGCATTTTTTGTTTCTCCTTTTTATAATAGTTCAGCAGGAACTGCTGATGCATCAACTGCTGATGCGGCTCTAGCTAGTGCTAAAGCATGAGCATGAGCTCTACCAAGTACCATGGATGCTGTTTCTTCATTAATATATCCAATAGATGCTGCTAGTGCAAATGCATTACGTTTGGCTTTGGAAATTAGTAGTGGGGCGGTATCACTATTAAGGATACCTGCTTCCACAGCCAAATTCATAGCTGATTGATGTGCAAAAATTAAATCATTTCTGTACGATTCAAAGTCAACAATGAGATTTTCATGGTCAATGATTTCTCCGTTCTCAAGGACGACATCTAATGACAGTCCTACCAAGAAGGGTTCAATTTCCAACCTCGTCAAAATACTTGCCAACGTTGCACTTACTCTTTCACCAGGTGCCAATACTTGGGTATCTGATGGAATTGCGACCGTACCATCTTCAATTCTGGTAGGTAAACCTATTGAATTTAACTCACTTATTACTCCACCTGGCAAGAACCCTGTGTTCATTTTGCTTACAGTGACAGTTATTGGTGATATTTGACCTGCTTTTGCTGGAGCTTTTACCTTGTTCTTATCAAGATAATTAGCAATTTGATAAGGACTATCATTTGTAAATAGAAAGACTGCTGGCCCTTTGATATATTCTGATAATAAATCAGACCCATCAATTTTCGAATCTGCCAAAGCTCGTCGCATCAAAGTATTTTTGGCTGCGACAATTGTTGCCCTATTTCTGAGATCGGCTCTTAGTTTTTGAACTGTTTTTGCTCCGATGGATTCCATTTGAACAATTCCAATTGTTTGGTGCTTTTGAATGAGATTTTTTAACTTAGAAACAGTTTCTATTTTTCTAGGTGCTATTGATCTTTTGCTACTCATTTCATTTTGCTCCTAGTACGATAGCAGGACCCATAGTTGTTTTTATATGAGTTCTATAAATATTGTTAGGCCCCTGTTCAAGTTTGCTTTCAACCTCATTAAGAACAGTTCGGATATTTGAAGCAAGTTCATTATCTTCCATTGTCTCATATCCAACTCTACAATGAATAACTGGATTTTGTTTCAAATTAATTTTACATGTTCGTGTATATCTTGCAACAAAATCTTCTAAATTGGCATTAGGTGATAAAACAGTTGGCATTTTACCTGTTGGACCTAAGTATCGTCCCAAATTCTTACCAACAAGAGCCATCAGTTGTGGTATTGCAAGAAAATAATCAACTGTCGCTATTAATTCTTTTGCATCTTTGGGATTTTTTCCTAAACTTTCAATCTCCTCTTCATTAAGAGTATATTCAATGTTGTTTTCTTTTGCTTTACCAATGATTGCTGCATCGCCTATAACGCATAATTTGATATCTGGAGAGATGACATGAGGTAGTAAAACTTCGGTTCGAAATCTTTTACTTGGATCTTTCAAATTCACATCTTTAATAGCAATTGCGATATCAATAGATTGAACAAACTTTCGTTTCTTCGATTTTGATTTGGCCTTGCGTACAGCATCTGTTATAACTTCTAGTGACATTATTGTGTTGTACCTCCTGCTACTGAACTTTTCAGTTTGATAAATCAAAGCCTGTCAGTCAACGCAGGGTAAAAGAAGACATCATTCGATGCTTCTAATCATTGTTTTTCATCATACAATATAAAAATAAAGATAGTTCGCGATAGAAATTGAATTTAATAATTCAGAAATTCCATAATAAGATTGGAAATTTTACGATATATATTGACCTTGGTGTTGAGTTTTAAAATTGTTTTAAAAATGAAATAATTAACAGTGGAAAATCTGCCTAATTTCAATTATTTAACTGAAGTACCGGATTCTAAAACAGTTTTGAATATTCTAACTAAGCCAGTTCGAGATTGGATTCAAATACATCTCGGTAAGTTAAATCAAGTACAATTAGTCGCCATCCCACAAATAATTAAAAAGGTCTCAACATTAGTGATGTCACCTACTGGATCGGGTAAGACACTTTCTGCATTTCTCGGTATAATATCTGAATTGCTTATTATGGAAAATAAAAACGAACTTACAGATAATATTTATTGTTTATACATATCACCATTAAGAGCCCTTGGGAATGATATTCATAAGAATTTAGAAATTCCATTAAATAATATAAAAGAGAAAACTGGTACAAAAATACGAATTGCTAAAAGAACAGGCGATACTCCCACAAGCGAAAGAATTAAACTTTTACGCAAACCACCACATATACTCATTACAACCCCTGAATCTTTTGCATTAATGTAAGATTGGAAATTTTACGATATATATTGACCTTGGTGTTGAGTTTTAAAATTGTTTTAAAAATGAAATAATTAACAGTGGAAAATCTGCCTAATTTCAATTATTTAACTGAAGTACCGGATTCTAAAACAGTTTTGAATATTCTAACTAAGCCAGTTCGAGATTGGATTCAAATACATCTCGGTAAGTTAAATCAAGTACAATTAGTCGCCATCCCACAAATAATTAAAAAGGTCTCAACATTAGTGATGTCACCTACTGGATCGGGTAAGACACTTTCTGCATTTCTCGGTATAATATCTGAATTGCTTATTATGGAAAATAAAAACGAACTTACAGATAATATTTATTGTTTATACATATCACCATTAAGAGCCCTTGGGAATGATATTCATAAGAATTTAGAAATTCCATTAAATAATATAAAAGAGAAAACTGGTACAAAAATACGAATTGCTAAAAGAACAGGCGATACTCCCACAAGCGAAAGAATTAAACTTTTACGCAAACCACCACATATACTCATTACAACCCCTGAATCTTTTGCATTAATGTAAGATTGGAAATTTTACGATATATATTGACCTTGGTGTTGAGTTTTAAAATTGTTTTAAAAATGAAATAATTAACAGTGGAAAATCTGCCTAATTTCAATTATTTAACTGAAGTACCGGATTCTAAAACAGTTTTGAATATTCTAACTAAGCCAGTTCGAGATTGGATTCAAATACATCTCGGTAAGTTAAATCAAGTACAATTAGTCGCCATCCCACAAATAATTAAAAAGGTCTCAACATTAGTGATGTCACCTACTGGATCGGGTAAGACACTTTCTGCATTTCTCGGTATAATATCTGAATTGCTTATTATGGAAAATAAAAACGAACTTACAGATAATATTTATTGTTTATACATATCACCATTAAGAGCCCTTGGGAATGATATTCATAAGAATTTAGAAATTCCATTAAATAATATAAAAGAGAAAACTGGTACAAAAATACGAATTGCTAAAAGAACAGGCGATACTCCCACAAGCGAAAGAATTAAACTTTTACGCAAACCACCACATATACTCATTACAACCCCTGAATCTTTTGCATTAATGCTTACAGCACCTAAATTCAAAATGAAATTACGCACAATTAAATGGGTAATTGTTGATGAGATACATTCGATTGCAGAAAATAAGCGTGGAACAATGTTATCGCTTTGTTTGGAAAGATTGGAACATAGAATGGACAATCCAATAACAAGAATCGCATTATCAGCAACAATTGAACCCCCGGAGCTGATTGCTAATTTCTTGATTGGTAATAGAAATTGCGAGATAAATATTATTGATTTCGGTCGAAAAAGAAGACTTGAATTAGATATAATCTTACCAATCAACCAAATTGATCTTGCCCCATTTTCTATGCTTCATAAAAGGCAACTAGAGATCATTAAATCTGAAGTTGAAAAAAATAGAACTACTCTAATTTTTACAAATACAAGACATCTTTCCGAAAGGATGGTTTATGAGCTCCGTGAGGCATTTAATGGAACATTGAACGATGAAATTGGTGTTCATCATGGTTCTTTAGATAAAAAATTACGTTTATCAGTAGAAGATGCATTAAAAAAAGGTAAAATGAAAGCTGTATTCACCAGTACTAGTCTAGAAATGGGAATAGATATCGGTTCTATTGACTTCATCTTTCAGCTTGGTTCA
This sequence comes from Candidatus Heimdallarchaeota archaeon LC_2, assembly GCA_001940725.1. Next base: position 43,863 of record MDVR01000013.1, read on the forward strand.
TCAAAGACAACGAGAGCACTTCTACAACGAATTGGTAGATCAGGTCATCAAAAAAATGAAATATCACGAGGGAAAATTTTATCTTTTAGTATGGATGATTTTATCGAATCCATTGCTACTGCAAACTTAGCACTTAAAGGAGAAATAGATCAAATTAGAATACCACAAGGTCCTGTCGATGTACTGATTCAAATATTAGTTGGAATGTCAATTGAACAGAGGTGGACCTTGGAAGAAGCATATTCGATAATTGGTCTAGCTTATCCTTTCAGAAATCTTACAAAATCTCAATTCAAAGAAATACTAATGACCGCTGCAAACCCCTCAATGGATGAAAACGGATGGAAATACTCAAATCTCTGGTTTGACGAGGATTTAGAAGAATTTGGAAAACGAAAACGTTCACGTCAGGCCTATATGCAAAATGTAGGAACTATACCATCATCATCGTTAATGGATGTTGTTTTAGAGGGATATAGAACCAGAATTGGTAAAATCTCGGAAAAATTTGCTGAAAGACTTAATGAATCAGATGTGTTCATCCTTCAGGCAAGAACTTTTAAATTTTTAAGATCAATTGGTTCAAAAATTTTAGTCAGAGAGGTTCATGGAGAAATACCTACCATTCCTTCATGGGTGGGTGAAGGACAAAGTAGAACTTGGGAGATTTCCGAACAAATTTCCAATCTTTATACATCACTAGAAAAATTATTGGAAACTGAAGAAGGGACTGAGATCGCACATAAATGGTTGATGGAAAATTATGGAGTCTCATCAGAAAGTACAAGTGAAGTAATTAATTATATTTCATTACAGAAGTCCTTTGGTAAGCTTCCCAATCGTTATCAAATTGTGATTGAGAAATATATTGATACAACAGGATCCGAAAACATCCTTGTGCTGGCAATCTATGGAAAGGAAACTAACACAATCTTGGCTCATGCTCTAGCAAAGGCATTAACTGATAAATTTAATGTCAATATTGCTTCAATAACTACTGATAATGGTTTTCTTCTTCGTCTACCAGTCGGGATTGAATTTAATCATCAGGATTTATTCACTTTAATTTCTGTAACAAATTTTGAAGAGCTAATCACAAGAGCAATTAGGGAATCTGAATTATTTAAAAACCGGTTCCGATATGCTATTAATAGATCTTTAATGATCCTCCAAAATTATGGAAAACGTAAAATATCTGTTGATCAACAACAAAAAATCACTAGATGGTTGTTGAAAATTATGCCTAAAGATTTCCTGATAATAAAAGAAGCTATACGTGAAATATTGTATGATACTTATAATTATGAAAAAGCAAATCTAGTGTTACAAGAAGTTCAATCTGGAAAAATTACCATTTCTACTGTCCCACTTAGTGATATACCGTCACCATTTACTCATAACATACTCCTAAATGATCATTTAGACTTGTTCTTCATTGAAGACAAAAAAAGTCTCTTACTTCGTCTTCATCAACAAGTATTGAGCAGATATGTTCAGGATCAAGGAAGAAATACTTCGCTCTTTTCAAAAGAGAATGTAGAAAACTATTACAAATTGAAACTAGAAAAAGCAAGAAATAATTCAAATGAAATGTTGATAAAATTATTTTTTACGTATCCAAGAAAGAAATCAGAACTTCATGAACTATTATCCTATCTTGACTATGATCTTAGTGAGGATGAATTTATATTGGAATTGTTATCCTTAAATCTTGTATTTAGTCTCAGTAATAATTTTATTATCTCTCTGGAACATCTTCCTTTCTACCTTAGTTGTAAAACAAAATCTTTCACAAATAAGCAAGATTATTCGACAATCACTAATACCGATGATATACTACATCTGCGCGAAACTATTGGTCCTGAAACTGGATTTTCATTGCTCGTCGAAGAATATCTCAGAATTAAAGGTCCAAGGAACCAAAATGAAATTTCTACTGCACTTGGATTTCCATCTAAAAAAATCCAACCAATAATAGATAAATTACAAAGGGAGCAAATTATACTTGTAGGATCTTTTGTTTCTATTTCTCAACAATATATTTTAAGAGAAGATAGAGATCTTCTTCAAAGTCAAAATAAACAAGGCCATAGTATGGCGATTGACGAGGATCAGCTAGTTCAACTCAGATTAAATCGACAATCATTGATAAGGGAACGACAGAGTGAAAAAGTTGATCTAGTCACATTATTCCAAGAATATGGGGCAATTAAAGATGTAATCGGGTTATACTCTCGACTTCCTAGATTCAAGCTTTTCGAACTGAGAAGAGCTTTGATTTCGGAAACTGTATATTATGGACGATTTTTGGGTTCTCGATTGGTATTTATGCACAAAGATCATGTGAAATGGTTTCAAATAGTATCTCAATTTGATGCCGAGCTTGGTCCCTTCCATGCAATTGTTTATGAGATAATCAAATCATTTCCTGGGATTTCAATTTCGAAAATCAAAAACCATTTGAGGGAAAGTATTCGAAATATTCATGAAGCAGTGAATTATTTAGAAATAAATTTGTATGTCTGTAGGACTGATTGGTATTCTTTGATTAATTATACAAATCGAGGTTATATATCATTAAAAGAAGTGAAACCTAGCAGAGATGAATATATCAGAGCAGTCGAGGAAGTAATCTCCTTAATTCTAAAATGGTTTGGTATTTTGACTCTTAATGACTTACTAAGAATCTTACGAATCAAATATGAAGACATCGAAATGGCATTAACTGGACTAAGGAAAAAAGTGGGGAATATGACTGTTTATTCTTACCTTTACTACGTTCTTAAAACCGATTTACCCAATATTCAAATGAACATCAGCGAACAAGATAAATCTCAAAAAATTACGATATTATCTCCAAATGATTTATTTTTCCTAGTTCAGTCAACAACTTTCTCTAGATTTCAAACACCTCGTCTTTCAGAATTAAATATACAGATTAACGGTAAAACACGCGGAAATATTGAAATCGCCTTACCAGATCGAGATATTCTTCAAGTATTAAATCTACACATTCTGAAGAAATTTAGGAATAATCAAGAATTGATCTCACAAGTCGGTCTAGAAATCAGATCAATCACCAAGAATGTATATGGTCTGAATATGGTGATAATTGAGGATATAAATTTTAAATCTATAAATCACGAAGACAATAAATTTGTAACTTATGTACTAACTAGAACTGGATTTACTAAAAAATTAGATCATCTCTTAGGAAGTATAAATCCCATTTATGATCATAATTTTGCTGCAATTAATGAAACTAGATTATTATATTCAAAACTATTTCCAAAATTACAAAATCTTGATCCAAAAGAGATTTTAAATAATATCCCTTATATTCATAAAAATCAAATATTTCTTTTTTCAAATTCTAATAATGAAGAAACTAGATTAATTATTTCAAACTTAGTTCGAAATGCTGAAATTCATTATTATAACGATTATCTATTCAACAAAGAATTCTGGCCATATATGAATGGGCAGATTAACACAAAAAATGAGATTGTGGATATTTTCGTTTATAATGAAATTTTGACAGTCTCGAAAATTTTAGAGAGGAGCAACCTAGATGAAAATTTAATTTTAAGTCTATTGCGTGAAGGTGTTGAACATCAATTGATTGAAAATATATCCCCTTTTTCGGGAATGATAGAATACCGATTGGTTTTGAAAAAGAGAAATTATCTCCCTAATAAACAAAAATTAAAATTGATATCTTATATTGTAGAACGGTTTGGACCTATTGAATTTCGAACTCTACTTGAACGATGTCAAGAATACTTTCCTTTTGCAAGAATCGAATTATTATTATTATTGAGTGATTCAATAAAAGAAACTAATATGTTTACATCATTGGTCTTTGAAAATAACTCAAAAACAATATTTTATTTCAACAAGAGGCAAAAATCGATACTTGAAGATTCATTAAGAAAAAATCAATTCGATAAATGGGATATAATTGAAGATTACCAAACTATTTTTCCTCATATTTCCATACGTGGAACACATCTACTATTATTTCAGGGCACGCCACTATTTATTTTCAAAATGACTCGAAAAATAGATTTTGCTGAAATAGCATCGATTAATTTTATATTTGATCCGAGTGAAATTGATATTACCCCATTATTTGAAGAAATATTTAGCTTTATTGAAAATTATATATTTTCAAAAGGATTACGGGGGTTAACAATTGGTGAAATAGAAGGAAATTCGCCTGAAAATTGGGTAAAAATGTAGGTTTCTGATATGTATGATCTCTTCTATTTAATCCGCTCCAAAGTGCTTGCGCAATCTTTACATTTGCCAAAAAAGGCTACTTTTTCACGAACACGTCAAGAGATTTTATCTAGAAGTTGGTGGATATATTCAGATCATGATTTTCAATCACGCATTTCAAATCAAACACGCTCTCCAAAAAGAAGATTAATTCAAGATGGAGCCATGACTATTCCAATTAATGGTGTTAGACGTATCATAAGTCAGTCAACCTTTCAATTCCTGCTTTCTGGATTTAGAAGAGAGATAGAGATGAATGAAATTATTAAGTTTATCAAAGATGAAGAATCAACAACTCTTCTAAAGATTTCTAAAGCTCTAGATTTACAAATTAAGGTCGTTGAAAAATCGATTAGCAAAGCTCTGAAATCGTGGAATGTAATCAAATATAAAGATAATTTATATTATTGGGAAAAATTTGTTCATAAAAAAAATTTGTTCCATTTCGAATCAGACGAATTGAAGTTTAATGAAGACCTTGTATCAACAATTTTGGATCGATATCCATTTCTCACAGTAAATCAGTTAGCTATGCTTTCAGGTTATACCAAATCCCAAGTTGAAAACCATATTTATGAAATTGTTCAGAATTCAAGCATCTCAAGAGGGATAATGCGTAATGACTCAAATGAAGAGTACTTCAGTATTTCACAGAAAAATCTAGTAATTGATATAATTTGGGAAGAGACAGCTCCGTTTGTTCTTGAAAAAAGAGATGCGTTGGTCGAGGTAATAAGACTTGAAAGAAATTTTAAATTTACTGAAGCTAATTGGTGGTTTTTCTTAGATGGAATACCACAAGCTCAATTTAATTTAACTAGAGAAGGAAAATCTAATCATTATATAGTTAGCGGATTTAACCGATTATTAAAAACCAAAAGAGATCTCACAGAAATTGAGCTTGGAATTAAAGAATGGGGAAGGACGAATCATCTTTCTTTATCCATCGATTTTACAGAGAGCCCGTATGCCAACCTTACTAAAAAATTAATAGGATCACTTGAAAACAGGGGGTATATTTTCCAAAATGGTGGGTTAAGTCTGCAACTGGATAGGAAACAACCTTCTAGTTACAATCCCTTTTCTACAAAAAAAATGAAAACGTGGTATTTAGACAAACAGATGTTTGGTTCAGTTCTCTCTGCAGGTGAAGTCCTTCATGAATTAATTCAATTGGATAATTTCAAATCAATAATTGTTAGATTAAGAACTGAAAAATCAAAAATTGATTTTACTAACATAATTTATACTTCCGGTGTAAATTATAGGTTGGGTTTTGTTCACAAGGATATATTACCAATTATTATAAGAGGATGGCCGAGGGAAGCCAGATTAAACCATATAGACCGATTGATTACAAAATTGCTTCAACATGATCCTCATTCAACTTCTCAGATTCTAGCAAAAATCAATCAACCAAGAAATAAAATCCTGGCCAGAATTCGCTATCTTGAGCAGGTTCGAGCGATTCACAGAGATTTATCCAAAGGATTCATTACTCAATCACCAACTTGGAAAATTTTGGGATTAGAATCCAATTTCACAAGTTTAAAATCATTAAGCGACATTGGAAAAATATTTCAACAAATTCTTTCAAACCATCCTCCACTTACAATAAGTCAATTGTCAAGATATTTAGGATTATCATTTTTAGAAATAAATCAGATAAAGCAGGAGTTGATAAAATCAGATCAGATCATTGAAGGATATTTTTTTGATTTATATCAAGAAATTCAAATGAGTACGCCTTCAGTAATAAATAATCTTCAGGAGATAATGAAAAATTATAAGCAGAAAAAAGATGATGAAGACTTTATTGAACAAGAGATATGTTTAATACCACAATCCGACCCTCTTGCAATTTTACATATGTCCTATCTTATCCTTGGAAATAAATCTTTAGAGATTAAAACAAGGATTGATCCTAAGAGTGAAATTTGGATGATTATGTGGAATAGCTCACCTTCAGGCTATGTGCTTAAAATTCCAACATCAAGACCCTCTATTGATTTTGAAATTGAAATTCGAATAGTTCCTGATTTAGCTGAAATTTCGATCCTCTCTCTAATCATTGACAATCTTTCCTTCTTGAATCAATTTTGGAATAATTCTAATCTTTACCTGACTCGGATAAATAATTTTTCTTTATCCGAAAGAAAATTTGAACAATTACATTTCATTCTAGATAGCATGGGTATACAATACCAATTAAACTGATTTATGGTTTTTTGATGATAAAAAAGAGAGGATAAGTTTTTCAGAAAAGTTATTTGACTGAAACGCCTATTCATTTATGCAAGTAAACATTCCCATGGAATGTGCACTAAGTAAAATGTGATCCTATGAAACTTGAGATATTGGCTACTGAAGTAATTAAACTATTGAAAAAAAGTGGTGAGGGTGGCATAACTAATGCAAATTTATCAGAAATCCTAAAAGTGCCGAAAAGGAGAATTTATGATGTTGTAGCAATTCTAAAGGCATCGAGGTTAATAAGCACCACTCGAAATCGCGAAGGTACGCATTTGTATTGGTTGGATTCATCTTTGGATAACGGTAATGGAACTACGAAAAAGATAAGGTCCAATAAAATCAGAGTAAGTACAACTGGATATTTTACCAGTGTCTCAAATCGGGGAACTGAAGTAATTGTAGAATCAACAAGTCCATCTATTTCAATAGAAAGTGCTGTATGAATTATTGAATAACTAAGTTAAATAGTTAATAGGATTTTATTTTGCTTTGATTCCAAAATCCTTTAATCATGGATTCTTTTGATTCATATTAGATTGGATAGATTTCAATGATTAGTGCTTACCTTTTTATTAGCCTTAGTACGGATAATTCAGATAACACAATATTAGATTCTCTGAATAGTATTCCTGAGGTTAAATCTGCACATCGCGTATACGGAACTTATGATGTTGTAATTTTTATCGTCGCTGAAAATACAAAAATATTACGAGAAATTACCTTGAAATCTATTAGACAGTTAGGATTCGTCCACAGTACTATGACTCTTCTTTCTCTTTCTTCTTTTGAGAGAGATGCATCTTAATTTCGACTAAGAAATTTTCCTATTCGAGTTATTCCTTCCTCCAACATGTCATCTTTAACTGCAAATGAAATACGTAAATAGCCCTCTCCATCGGGTCCAAATGCACGACCTGGAGTAGTAGCAACTCCAACTGATGTTAATAATTCTTCGCACCATTTAATTGAATTACTCATTGTTGGAATCCCTATCCAACCATATATCGCTCCTTTTGGAGGAAAATAGTCTACCGGCAATTCTGATAGAAGTTTAGTCATTAAATCTCTTCGTCTTGGCATCAATTCATTGATTTTTTTTCGCATTAAATCAATTTTCTTGAATGCCTCAATTGCACCATATTGAGCAAATTTAGTTGCACATGAAGAAGTTAATTGATTTACTTTGTTTATTTCACTGATCAAACTTTCTTGTGACATAACGTATCCAATTCTAAATCCTGTCATCGAGAAGGTTTTTGACAAACTTTGATTTACAATTCCATGATCTTGCCAATTTTTAATTTCTAATAATGAATGATGTTTATCAGATCCATATACGAATTCACTATACATTTCTTCACTAATAAGAGTTATATTATTCTCAGAAGCAATATCATATAAAACTTGTAAATTTTTTTGACTAATTAAAGCCCCCGTTGGATTAGAAGGACTGTTGACAATAATTGCTTTAGTTTTAGGATCAATACTATCTCGAATTAATTCCTCGTCAAATCCAAAATTTGCATCAACAGGAATAAACCTAGGTTCGCCCCCTAAAGACAATATGATATCGTTATAGCTTACCCAACTAGGATTTAAAACGATAACATTGTCTCCAATATCAAGGAGAGCCCATAAAGATCCAAATAATCCAAGTTTACCACCAGAAGTAATGATAATCTCTCGATTCTCATCGACATCAACTCCATTCATAGACTTGTGATAGAGAGAAATTTCCTTTCTTAAAGATTCAATACCCCTACTTATTGTGTATTGTGTTTTTCCTTCTAAAACGGCTCTCGATGTTGCTTGAAGTATATCATCCAATGGGAGAAAGTCTGGTTGGCCAATTTCAAGATGAATTACATCTTTACCTTGTTTTGCCATAGATGTAGCTTTCGCAAATATTTGGGCAGTAGCTGACCCTTGAACTTTTTGTAAATAGTGAGAGAAGTCCATTATTATTACTCGTCCTGTAACTAAGAAATACTTGTTTATATAGAAAGAAAAAATTGTTGATAATTTGGTTTATTCTATTCTGAATCGATTTACTGTTTCTTCAAGTTTTGAAGCTAATAAGGCTAATTCTTGGGTCGCAGCTGTCATTTCCTGCAAAGTTGCGGATTGTTCTTCAGCAGAAGCCGATACTTCCTCTGATGATGCAGCCACATCCTCTGAAACAACACGAATATCAGAAATAATATCTGCGATATTTCCTTGATTATCTTTTATTTTTGATTCTATCTGATTAAGTACACTTAAAATTTCATCTGCATAGGTTCTCGAATCATCTGATAATCGACGTACATTTTGAGCAACGATTGAGAAGCCTTTTCCGGCCTCTCCGGCTCTTTGAGCCTCGATAGCAGCATTCAGTGACAGTAGATTTGTTTCCTCTGAAATTTCTTGAACTAATTCTAAACTTTCGAATATTTCATCAAAACTTTCTTGAATTGTAATTCCAAGTTCTTTTTCGGCATTTGCTGCTTTTTGAATTTGGTCCACCTGCTCAGTTGCACCTTGACTTATTTTTTCCATAATTGAACTGATGGTTGAACTGCTTGTACTGACTTCTGAAGATGATGCTGCGATCTCTTCAGCCGTTCCAGCTACTCTTGTGGCTGCAGTCATGATCTCCCTAACTAAATTTTCCAATTCACTTAACATTTTGACAAATGATCTGTAAAATTGTGAAAAAATATCTTTGGAGCTAGCTTCCAAAAATTCCTTGGGTGGCCTTAAATCTCCATGAGAAACAACCAATGCTGCTTCGTTAAGACCAACAATATGATTTTCTAATTGTCGACTTAAACTACTCAGCACACCTATCGTAATACTCAAAGTAATGACGGCAGTTACTATTAAATTTGTTAATATATAGCCATCTAGTTCAAGGATCTTGGATGTACTATTGATGTTAGAGCCGATGCTTAATCCTATCCAAGAAATCGGGATAAATAGTGCTAAGAGATGTAGTATTAATTTAAATGTAAGAGATTCTATACCTTCTCTTCGCATGAAAAATAATCCTACTAGAAATGCAACTATCGCACCTGAAAAGATAAACAAGAATAAAACATTAAATGATGTACCTAAAAATTGATTTCCATCAAGGATTGGAGGATCATTAGCAGCCATTAAATTGTTACATAAGTCTGCTTTAATCAAAGTTGTGTGTGTGAAAAGAATAATTTCGTGAGCTATCAAATTTAATCACGCAAAACGTAAATAGAGCTGTTTTTTGAATTAATTTACTGAATCCCTTACAAATTGGATAAGTGCTCTGACTGGAATTCCAGGAATCCCCTCTGGCTTGTATCCTGCTCTTTTCATGTTTGCCATTGATCCTGCGATATCCAAATGTGCCCATCGCTTAAGTTCAATGAATTCACCTAAGAACATAGCAGCGATACTGGCTCCACCAAATACTCCGCCAACATTTTTTAAGTCAGCCAAATTTGATTTTAATTTCTTTTTATACACTTTATCAAGTGGCATTCTCCAAAATCGTTCATGAGTGGTTATTCCTGCAGTTTCAAGCTCTGCCCATAATTCATCTGATCTTGTAAAAGCACCTGTGTATGCCTCACCCAATGCCCTCATCATTGCACCAGTTAGTGTAGCTATGTCAATAACTGTTTCAGGATTAAATGTTTCAGCATAAACCAATCCATCTGAAAGAACTAAACGCCCTTCAGCATCAGTATTATCAATTTCTATTGATTTACCATTGCTTGCAAATACAACATCTGATGGTTTGGTGGCTTTGCCAGATGGCATGTTTTCAGTTAGTGGAGTTAACCCAATAACATTTTTCTTTAATCCCAATTTAGAAACTGCAAATAACACACCTATAACACTTGCTGCACCTGTACAATCAGCTCGCATTAATCCCATACCTGTAGAAGGCTTGATTGATATTCCCCCTGTATCAAATGTTATTCCTTTACCAACAAATACGATCGGTTTTTCCCCTTCTTGTCCGCCTTTATAATGAATTTCCATGAATTTAGCCGGTTCGTCTGTTCCAGCAGTCACTGATAAATATGCATTCATTTTTTTCTGTTTTGCCCATTCTTCATCTCGACTGATCACTGTTATGTTATTAACATCTTTAAGTATTGTTTTAGTATGATCAACAAAGTAGGTTGGAGTTCCAATATTTGCTGGAAGCTCAGCCAATCTTCTGGCTATATTTTGACCTTTTGAAATAATTGTTCCATTTTGCCAATCAATAATTTCCACTTCGTCACCTGTAAAAGTAATCTTTTCTATCTTTGTTGCGTCTTCTTTTTGAGATTTTAATTCATCAAATACGTAAAGTGATAGCAAAACACCTTCAGAAGTGGCTTGTGCATCATTATTAACTGCATTCACTGCAATATGTATTGATTTTAATTTCTGTAATTCCCTAACGGCATTACCAACTGAATTTCTGACTATCTCACTATTTGCATCATCTTTTTTACCCAATCCAATAACAATGATTTTTGGAGCTTTGATTATGTCAACATTAAATAAAGTGAATTGTTGATTTTTCTTTCCTTGAAAGTTTGCAGATTCGAAATATTTTGAAAATGAATCACCAAATTTATCCAATATGGAGGAATTTTGATCTTCATAAGTCCAAATAATTACTCCATCGCACTCAATGTCATCTAAAGGAGATGAGGTTGTATTAATTTCCATGCAATGATTTCAAAATTGCTTTAAATTTGAAATCATTGATTCTATTCAAATAGAAATGATTTTTTATTTTGAAAATCAATGATTTCGCCTTTGTTATTTCCAAAATGAATTAAGAAAATAATATTTTACTAAATAATATGATCGGAATAATAGGTGGGTCTGGATTTTATTCATTTTTAGAAAATCCAAAAGTGGAGAAAATACAAACTCCTTTTGGTGAAATATCAATTTATTTAGATCAAAAAGATGGGAAAGACATATTATTTATTCCTAGACATGGATCGGGACATTCTATTTTACCAAGTAGAATCAATTACAGGGCAAATATATACGCTGCTCATCTTAAAAATGTGGAACGTATATATGCAACTAATGCAGTAGGTACGAGTAATCAAAAAATAAATCCTGGAGTCATTGTAATTCTTGATCAGATTATTGATGTAACAAATGGAAGAGACACTTCCTTTTTCACAGGCGATGATTTTTCGATTATTACTAGATCTGGAAGAAAATTGTCAGGAGTTGTTCATACTGATGTGTCGGAACCTTTTGATAACAATGTTAGGAGAGATCTTCTAAATGCATGCAAGCATTATAATCAAGAAACCGTTGATGGAGGTACAGTTGCAGTATTTAATGGTCCAAGATATGAAACACCAGCCGAAGTAAGAGCTTATACAACACTTGGTGCAAGGTATTTTGGAATGACATCTGCACCTGAAGCTTTTTTGGCAAAAGAAATTGAAATACCATATGCTACGTTGGCAGTTGTTACAAATTATGCAGCAGGGTTACAAAGTACTGTTACTCATGATGAAGTAGATTCATTATTTAAAAATCGAATAACTGATGTAAAAAATATCCTGAATTATGCTATTAAGAATTATTAACTAATAAGGTACAAAAGAAAGTAGTTTATCATTCAGTTATAAAACAACAAGGTGAATGTCATGGTCCGAATAGTAACTGATAGTTCAGCAGATTTACCAGAAGCAATAGCAAATGAATTGAATATCACTGTTGTTAAAAGTAGAATTCTTTTTGGAAGAGAGGTATATCTTGATGGAATAGATATTTCAACAAACGAATTTTATAACAAAGTTCGTTCACATAGATATTTTCCCCAAACAACCCCAGGGTCCCCACTTGTTGTATATCAAAGAATCAAACATATTGAAGAAATGGGTGAAGATATTTTAATGATTACTCTTCCTGAAAGTTTATCAAAATGGCAGGATACCGCGAAAATTACCCTTTCAAACATTACCAAAGTTGACACACATATTTACGATTCAACAGGGGTATCTATGTATCAAGGATTACTCACAATTCAAGCCGCAAGATTAGCAAGGGAAGGTTATTTACTGAATGAAATTATTTCCAAATTGGATGAAATTAATGATCGAACTATTGCTTATGCAATAATCGGTAATCTAGATTTTTTGATACGAGGTGGTAGATTACCCGTTGCAAAAGGAGCAATTGGGAATTTACTGGGAAAAACGCCTATTCTTGAAGTAACAAATAGCGAATTAAAACCAGTCGAATCTCCTCGAGGAATAGATAAGGGAATTAATATTGTAATTGATAAATTAAGAAATAGATTTACAAAAGAAGAACCAATAATTGCAGGTATAATGCATTCAGAAAACCCTGTGAAAGCGACAGAAATGGCGAATTTGGTTTTGGAGAATTTTAATGTTCAACATTTGTATCATTCAAAGTTTGGACCAACAATTGGCGCAAATGTTGGACCTGGTTCAGTTGGAGTCTCCTTTTCACCCCTGCTACCTGAGTTAATTGAAACTTAAGGAAGGATCAATATTTCAAAAAATAATAACCGTTTATCCATACAAATCATGGATATTGGAGACTTTCCATTATTAATTTTTGGTAATCATTGCCCTAGAACATTTGATGCAATAATTAATGAATTACCTATAAAATCTCGTGGGTTAAAAAAATCTGGAAAATTTATAATAACAACTCAAATAAAAACTAAAATGGAAAATGAAAAATCAAGTTTTCTTGAAGGTGATGTCAGTTTAGATCCTAGTTCCGGAAATATTAGTGTCCATCTAACTAATAATGATATTAGCAAAAATGAAAATTATATTGGTAAAATAGATGATTTGGATGGATTTGAAAAGATTAAATTGGGTAAAGGGGTTGTATTGAGTAATTAAACAAACTTTGAAAGAAGATGATCTATTTCTAAAATTAAATCAGTATTGATAGATTTTACAAGAACAAACGAATCTCCTTTTTGAGAAAGATGACAAGAAATTGTAATTTCATCATTTTCGCATTTAAGATACTCTTCTATTTCTTTAATCTCAATTTTTGTTAATATCGAGACTTCTTGCATAAATTTTTTGCCGGTATCCCATGTTTTCAATTTTTTCTTTAATTTTTCCAATCTAATCTCTCCTTCTTCGTCTACCAGTATAAACAGCAAATATAATTGAAGAAAGGAATATCATATATGAAAAACCACTTGCTTCTTGGGTGTCTGTCGAACCCACCAAAAGAAGCTCAATAATAGGTACTGCTCCTTTTGGATTTGGTGAATCAAAAGTGAAGTCATTAGGTGAGTTCGTATCAATATGAAGCGGAAATCTATGAATTGATTGTTCAGCAGTAGGAGCATCTACAGAATCAGATCCATCTGTAGAGATCCCATCTCCATAAGCAATACTATCTATGACTTCATCTTTGTGATTAATCAAACTAATTACATCACCATCGTTGGTTAATGACATACTTAATTGATAATCTGCTGTTTTACCATATCCTGCATTGAATCCATCTGTATTTCTTGCAATTATCCAAGATGTATAAGCAGATATCCTTGTATTCTTAGTGAATTCAATGCTATTACTATCATCGCCAACTCTCCACCCTCCTATTAATAGATCAAAGGGAAAACTATTTGTGATTTCAAAGAATTCACCTTTAGTATCAGAAACTACTGACGGGTTCGGTAGCACTTCAGTTATAAGAAATCTCCAATTTTCAGTCGAATCATAGTTTGCTACATTTACTTGGACTTTATCCGTAAAAATTTGAGAATTGAGTTCTGCTTTTACTTCGAATGTTGTAATACCATTAGGTATAGTTGTTGTATCCAAAATTACACTAAATTCATTATTCTTTAGGATTATTGGAATGAATTCATTATTTCCAAATCTATATGATGCAGTGGCACCTTCTATCCCATTTATAACCAATGATAGATTAACATCACCAAATATTACATCAGTTTCATCAAAACTTAATTGTTTAACGCCAATTGATAGTTCCCAAGCCTCAGCCACACCAACATCTTTGTCCCAAACTTCATTTTTGACAAATGACGCTATATCGGTGGCATCATGCACCGCAATACCCATGTCTCTATTTGTTTCACCACTAACATAAGAAATATCTCCCTCCACAAGTTGAGGTGTAGTACTTCTAGGTGACCAATTACCAGAGTAAATGAATGTGTGTTTACCATCAATAATCCAGTATTTATTATGATAGAAATTATCAACCTTATCATCATCCTTTGTAGAATTATAGACTGGGATTTGGTTATCTACTAACGATTTTGCAGCAGCATGTGTATCTTCATTTTCTTCATCTCCAACTCTTCTGTTTGAAATCAAAACTTGAATATCTATCAACGGATTTGCTTTTTTAAGAGCGATAAGTGTATTGTTAAAATCAGGTCGACTAATAGTATACATACTAACATATATTGATTCTTTTGCATTCTTTAAATATTTGAAAATTACTTTATCTGCATTATCGGGGTTTGCGAATGCGGTTACATTATACAAACCAGTAAAATTGGTTTTTGGAATATTCGTGTGACTTGTATAAGTTGATTGATACTGAATATCTGATATCTTCTTAGGAAGTTTTGTTAATCGGAGTACATTTGGAGGCATCTCGCCATCCGACCAATCAGATTCAAAAATTGATTTGTAATAATTTGTAACAGATGAGCTTTGAATAACCATACCGGCTTCTCGGTTAGTTGTAAATGCACCCTCCCCAAAGTTAATACTTGAAATTAGACTAACCTTATCATCTATTAAGATCATTTTGTTGTGAGTTGCACTCAGAAAGCCATCACCATCATCACTTACTTGACTTCCCATCCATCGTACTTGTATTCCCTCATTTAGAAGATAAGTAGTGACATCGTCATCGTCAGCATCCTCACGTACTTGAACACGAATTGCTACACCCCTATTCTGTGCGTTAACTAATTCTCTAACAATTGGTGAAGGGTTATCAACCCAGGTGTCAGTCCCACTCCACATTCTAATGTATTGATTCTGTAAATCTATAGTTGTGTTCGCCTGTTTCAACCAACCTGCGTACAAATCAATTGCATTATCAGGAGTAAACAGAGGAGATAATTTCATTTGTTCTTTTACATTAAAAGCACTGAACTTCGGTGTATACAAATTTGGAGTAATTGGTATTAAAGAATCAGATTTGATCGTTTCAACATTTGCTGATTTCAGAGTAGCTTGTGAATTCAGAAGCAGGTTTGGCGATAATAAAATTAGTATCAAGAATAATTTGGGTTTAATTCTCATCATTTCCCTAGAAAATTACTTAATTAATAAATTATCCGATGAGGATTGAATTCTTTTATATTAGATTATTATTTGTATTATTTAGATAATAATATTATCCAATACACAGTGAGAAAAAATTGACTCAAACTAGTCAGGCAGATTCGACAGAAGATGAGGAGAGAAATGTAAAATACAGAGTTTTAAATGAATTGGGCCTGAATGAATATGAATCTAGGGCTTATCTTACTGTACTTGATGCAGGAATCGTAGTAGCAAGGGAAATCAGTGATAGAACAGGTATTCCTTACGCAAAAGTATACCAGGTATTGGACAACTTAATTTTAAAGCAATTACTAATTGGAGATGAAAGTCGCCCAAAGAAATTTAGGAGTAGAGATCCATCTGAAGCATTTAATGACAGATTAAATTATTTAAAGGCCGAATGGACTAAAATACACAAAAGAAGAGTTGATCTAGTTAAAAAGGAAATTGCAGGATTTGAAGAGTTATTTAATCATAATAAAAATAATTTTGAAGAAGAACAAGGGGTTTGGACCGTTATCGGACTAACTAATATTCTTTCACGAATTCAAAAATTGCTCACGAAAACCAATAATAAATTAAGAATTGTAACAAATGAGCCAGAAGTTATTATTCCAAAATTACCAAAAATTAAGAAATCTATTACGGTTGAAATAAAAACAGATATTGAGAGTGAAATGATTAGCAAAATAGCGGATAAAGTGTACACAGTTTCTCATATAGGGGATGCTAATCTTTTGATATTTGATGATTTTGCACACTTTAATATTGTAATTCGGAACAAAGGTAAATTCTCCAAAGGAGAATATATTGGAGTGCTTACTCAAATTAAAGAGATAGTACAATCCTCAATAATTGAATTTTATTAAAAAAGGATGAGTTTCATGGGAAAAAAAATAATTTCAACTGGAATTGAAGGCTTAGATAGTTTATTAGATGGCGGATTTATACAAAACAGAGCAATAATAGTTCAAGGTAATGCTGGTACAGGTAAAAGTACTCTCGGGATGCAATATTTGGTAAATGGAGCTTGGAAATTAGATGAACCAGGAGTTTTACTTACAACTGAGTACTTCCAAAATTACCAAAAATTAAGAAATCTATTACGGTTGAAATAAAAACAGATATTGAGAGTGAAATGATTAGCAAAATAGCGGATAAAGTGTACACAGTTTCTCATATAGGGGATGCTAATCTTTTGATATTTGATGATTTTGCACACTTTAATATTGTAATTCGGAACAAAGGTAAATTCTCCAAAGGAGAATATATTGGAGTGCTTACTCAAATTAAAGAGATAGTACAATCCTCAATAATTGAATTTTATTAAAAAAGGATGAGTTTCATGGGAAAAAAAATAATTTCAACTGGAATTGAAGGCTTAGATAGTTTATTAGATGGCGGATTTATACAAAACAGAGCAATAATAGTTCAAGGTAATGCTGGTACAGGTAAAAGTACTCTCGGGATGCAATATTTGGTAAATGGAGCTTGGAAATTAGATGAACCAGGAGTTTTACTTACAACTGAGTACGATGTTAAGGACATGATTGCTGACATGGAAAGTTTTAACTGGCCAATAAAAAAGCTGATAGACAATAACCAAATTAGAATAATAACACCCCCTGGTGGATTTGAGCGATCAACTGAGCTTGAAATTGATGAAATTATCAATTTAATACACAAAGAAGTAACAAGTATCAATGCCAAACGAATTGTAATTGACTCCCTAAATTCATTAGAAGTAATGCTAAAGAAATCCTCTGATATAAGGAAAGAGTTATTACGGTTCATCACTTTATTACGAGAATTAGATTGCACAACTCTTCTTCTAAGCGAAAGTTATGAAAATGAGATATCCGAGGTTTATAAATATATTTCACACGGTGTTATTCAACTTTACAATCACAAGGTGGGATCCAATAGAATACGAGCCATTGAAATAATTAAAATGAGAGGAATAAATCATTCAACCCTTACCCATTCTATGAATTTAGTTCCAAAACAAGGTATTGTGGTCCACCCACATGAAATTGATCTTTCCCAATAATTCCAAATTATCAATTACCATTCTAGAAATGAATTTGTACTATTTGTATATTGAACAAAAATTGCCTTGACTAACCGACTTCCATTCGAGCTATCATGCTTAAATTCAATCACTCCATCAGATAGAAAATGAAGGCCACTTATTGTACTTTCCAAATGAAGATTTTTTTCGATGGTAAAAATGAATGTAATTTGATTCTTTCTGGTAAATGCAATTAACAATTCGAAAAATCTAATAACCTGTTCTACTCCCGGTGTTGAATACATTAATAAATTGGAAAGTGAGTCGAATACTATTCGAGTTATGTCGGTGTTATCTTTATATGCTTGAATTATCATAGCAAGTAAGGCGTTCAAATCTGTAAGATCTGATACTTCATATTTTGAATAACTGGCTGACGTACGATCAATCCTTTTAGTCCTCCAATTCGCAGCATCGACCCATGTAATGGGTTCTAAGTCAAGATTAATTAATTTTCCTAATGTTTTCAATGAAGGAATATTATGGTGAGCAGTAATCATAAGGGTTGTATCTTTGTTTTTAAGACCTACTTGAAGAAATTTTAAACTTGCAAATGTTTTTCCTGATCCTGTTTCTCCGAAATATGATATTACAGAACCTGTCGGGAAACCACCATCAGTTATGTGATCAATACTTGGAATTCCTGAAGACACTCTATTAATTTGCATTTAACGTATAAATAAGTAGAATTAATTATTTTAACAATGTTGTGAGTTTAATCAATCTTAATGATAAATAATATTTAAATTCATCAAATATTACTATCCGTATATTTAACGATTAATCAATTAGAAAGGGAATGAAATTTATGGTCACTAAAAACTGATCATTGTTTGTCATCAACTCTTTTCGTCATTAATCCACATTCAAGAGGTGGAAAAACAAAATCCAGTTGGCCTAAGTATTTAAGACATATCGAACAAAATTATAGTCATACATTTGATTTTAAGATGGCAGATGGAATTGGTAGCGGTTATGATATCACTAGAAATGCCATAGATGATGGGTATACAACTTTAATTGGTGTCGGAGGGGAAGGGACAATAAATGAACTTGTAAATGGGATATATTTTTCTCAAAAAACAAATTTAAATCTCGGATTCATTCAATCTGGGACTGTGAATGACTATCAGCAAGTAATTGAATGGCCTAAACAAATTGAAGAACAAATTAAAGCACTAAATGTAGCACAGACAAAAATAACTCCTTTAACATTTGTCTCTGGCGATAAAGAAAGAGTAGCACTCAATATTGCAGATACAGGAATAGGAGCAACAATAGCGTATATGGCTTCAATTGAAAGGAGATTAAAATGGATTAAATCAGGTTTTAGATACACTTTATTATCTTTAAGAGCTATAAGAAAATGGAAGAATATTGGAGCGAAAATTAGAATAGATGATCGATATATAGAAGGAGATCTAACATTGTTAATGGCTGGCTTTTCTACCCAAACAGGAGAATATAAAATTCTCCCTCATGCAAATATTTGGGGAGATCAAATGGCATATACTGTTGCTATTGGATTCAGTAAGCTATCAATGTTAAAATTACTTGGTGTACTCAAAAAAGGTGAACATACGGAAGAGATAAGTGGTGTTTACATGGGACATGCTAATAAAATATCTATTGAAACTGAAAAACCATTAATATTTGAAACAGATGGTGAGCCATTTTCTTATGAATCAACTGAAATAATTGTTAAAGCAATACCAAAGGCAATTAATGTGATTCAAGCTTGATTAAGAATGACTCATCTCAGTCCTCCAGATTATCATCAATTAAATTCAGAAAAGCAAAATAACATCATCGAATGAGCCGTTTTAAGGAATAAAATTAAGGTTCTAATAATTTTGCATTATATCATCAACCAATCCAAAAATCTTTTTTGAATATTCTAAATGTCGAATTATTGACATCATCTGATTTTATTCATCCAAGTAAGAAAATATTTGCTAGTTATTCAAATCGGTTGGAAGGGAAAAAGATTGCTCTAGGTATCACTGCAAGTATTGCATCATATCTTTCTCCGAAAATTGCACGAGAATTAATGAGGCATGGTGCGGACGTAATTCCAATTATGACTGAAAATTCTCTGTCTATGATTGGTAAAGATTTAATGTGGTGGGCAACTGGAAATGAACCGATAATTAATGTAAGTGGAAATCTTGAGCATATACAATATGCGGGGATTATGAACAATCCAATTGATTTAATGTTAATTGCACCTTGTACAACAAATACTGTTGCTAAGCTAGCTACAGGAATTTCAGACACATCAGTCACTTTAATTGCAAGTACAATTGCAGGAAAACACATCCCAATAATGGTACTATGCGTCGCACATGAAGACTTGATTAATTCTCCAGCTACAAAAGAAAATATGGCAAAAATAAGAAAAAATGGAATAGCAATCATAGATCCAGTTTTGGAAGAAGGAAAAGCTAAAATGCCTGAAATTGATGATATCATACTCGCTGTTTTTGAAAAAATCGAGAGTAATGAATTGAATAATAGAAATGTAATAATAACTGGAGGTCCAACAAGGGAATTTATTGATGATGTAAGATTCATTTCAAATCCATCTAGTGGAAAAACTGCATTAGAACTTGCAAAAGAGTCGTTAATTCAAGGAGCTGATGTTCAACTAGTGCTAGGACCCACAATTGTACAGATACCAAAAGCTATAAGATCTATTAACGTTATCACATCTCAAGAAATGACGGAAAAAGTATTATCTTTGTTAGACACCAATCCAAATTCCATAGTAATATTAGCTTCTGCCATGTCAGATTTTACAGTGAGTAAGAAATCTGGGAAAATTAAAAGCGGAAATAGCTTAATTTTGGATTTAATGCCGACTCAAAAATTATCTAGCCAAATTAAAGAAAAATATCCAAAATCTACCCTTATTTTGTATAAAGCTGAATCTGGTTTGAGTAAAGAGGATTTAATTAAATCTGCAACTAAAAAATTGGAAATTGATAATGCAGATCTAATTATTGCAAATGATATTTCTCAACAAAATTCAGGATTTGAATCGGATAATAATCAAGTTATTATTATTAATAAAACAGGATCATCTAGGGAAATAAATGACTCAAAATCATTTATTGCAAAAGAAATAATTTCTGAAGTAATTAAGCTAATATGATCCCTCAATCTAGAATTTAATATTAGTTAATATTGTAATAAGATTATGGATATCGAAGAACTGATAGAAACTTTGAAGTTGCATTCAGATCCATGGAAACGTGCTGAAGCAGCCTTACAACTTGGTGATAGAGGAGATGATA
Organism: Candidatus Heimdallarchaeota archaeon LC_2; assembly: GCA_001940725.1. The sequence goes on from MDVR01000013.1 coordinate 65,072, forward strand.
GAGTTTTAGAGGTGTTAATAGATAAAATGCAAAATGATGACCATGATTTTGTCAGGAGAGACTGTGCTGAAGCATTAGGACTTTTAGAAATGAAAGATGCTGTTGAACCTCTGATCAATTGTATGTTAACAGATCCGTTTAGATATGCGAGAAACGAGGCAGCTGAATCACTTGGTAAACTTGATGATAAAAAAGCAATTCCAGCATTATTAAAAACTATGAAAACAGATGATTGGGATTTTACTAGAGCGAGTGCAGCCTTAGCACTTGCTGAAATTGATGCACATGAAGTAATTGGAGAAATTTTGACATCAATAGTAGAAGAAAAAGAATCATATATCCGAAAAGATATGATTAAAGCAGTTCATAAGTTCAGAGATGTTGAAAGTCTACCAGTGTTATTTGAGTTAATAAGTAATGATGAGGATTGGGAGGTAAGAAAACAGATTGCTTTGACCTTAGGATGGCTTGCAAGTCCCAAAACAATAGAAGTCCTAGTAAGTGTTCTTCAAAGAGATCCACATTTATTTGTTAAACAAGAAGCTGAGAATTCACTACAAATAATCGCTAGAGATTTTAAATTTCAATGGACTACTGCTGAAGCTATGTTAGAAGCAAAAGAGAAATTTACTTAATATAATATGCGAATCATCTAAATTGTTCAGTTGTCTAAAATTTTAAACGATGAATTCAGTTACAAGCGTTTTCGTGAGTTGATGACACCACCACTGAATTCACAATTAATCAATAATTGTTTTTCGAGCTACCTTTATTACTCGCAAAGTTAAGACTCAAATCTTATGTAAGATTGCCTGAAATCACTTTGCAATTAGTGACCAGTCTGATTAGTTCTTGAACGAGAATATTTACTAACTTCGACGTATAGAGTCCAAATAATCATCGCCTCGATTTTGGATGAAAGATATAACGATAATTTTACTTATAACTTTACTAATCACAACACATTTATCACTATACTAGTTTATTGAAATCTATGTCTGAACATGCAAATTATGACACTTCTACAGATAAAAATGGAACTAATAATCCCATAAACGGTTCAGATGAAAGAAAGTTAATATTCCAAATATTAATAACATTTAGTCTTGTCATAGGACCAATTTTCCTACCTTTTATCTTCTTGTTTCCAAGTTCTTTTTCCTGGTTTCCTTATGCAAAAGAAAGCTCAATAATTGTGGTCGTACTGTTTTTGCTTAGTTCAATCGTGCATGCCAATCTAAAATCAAAATAAAATTATGGTTTACAAATAATATGGAAATAAATTAAGAGCAATTATCTGTTTGATTAGTCAAGTTTAATAAACAAAACCTCTTGATCAACCTATGGTTAACAAAGAAGATAGACTACAGGAAGTTGTAGCTGCTGTGACCAAAGCAGCCTTGGCTGATGGAAAAATTACACAAGAAGAAGCTGAAATTTTAGAAGCAGTGCAAATAAATACTTTGATTTATGAACAGGCTTTAGCAGATGCCTTAGATGATGGTATTATAACAAATGAAGAAAAGGATACACTCGAAGGATTAAAACAACAGATTCTTAGTGATGCTTGGGATATAGCAGCGGTTTCAGATAGTAATGTTAGTAATGATGAACTAAAAATGTTAGAAGTCCTTCTCAAAAAGATTGAGGAGCAAAAAGAATAATCGTATATTAGTTTTGACTTCGTTTCAACACATGTTGTACTATGGTCTTACAAAGTAAATAAGTTTGATCAATATCAATTCTATCGCTATTTATGATGATATCGTAACATGATGTATCCCACACATCAATGTTGTAGAGTTTCAAAAATCGATTTTGTTCTGATTTCTCTCTTGCTAAAGTTTCTGATTTTGCTTCATCTATACTTTTATTGTCTCTCGTTGCTATTCTCTGCCAACGGATTTCAGGAGTTGCAGATATACATATTTTTAATAAAGTATCTGAAGGTGTGAAATGTGCGGCTAATTGAGCGTCGACAATTGTATTATCATTTTGTGAAAGTTCTTGGGTTTTTTTATCAATTTGTTTGTCAATAGTAGGCTCATTTAAGACTTTTTCAGAAAATTCTTTTAGCGTAAAATTTCTATTTTTAGCCATTTCTCTAAAGACAGACCCAGCTGAAACATAATTCATTGATAAATCTTCAGCAAGTTTTTTAGCTACGCTGGATTTTCCAGATCCATGTGGACCACCAATTGCAATGATGGAACCCAAATTTCAATCCTCCTTTATTTATAAAACAAAAAATCAAACTGTTAATCGATTAGCTTTGATCAGTTTTCTTCTTAGACATGGAGAACAAATTTGTCCGCCATATGGTCTATTTGGTTTTCGTTCACTTAAAGACATCCGTCGCACTTCTACTCGAGTACCTCTTGCTACCCCAGGAAGTACCCGGTTACAAGTTGCACAATGAGGGTAGTTAGCCTTCTTTTTTATAGACTTAAAATAAAATTTTCCACTTGGTGTTTTAACGAGTTTTCTTTTTCCCGACCGAATTGATTTACGAACCATATTCCTATTAATTGAGATATATAATTAAAGAATTCAGTTCTGACACGCGCTTTCATTTATCATATTTATTTCAACTTGTCACATTTATATTGCTTAATTTTGTTGTTGCATTGGATTTTGCATACCTGTTAAGTTGATACCCAACATACGTTGTAATAAAGTAGAAAGTACAATAGCTGATAAGAAATACCAAAAACCAAAACCTGCAACTGATAAATTAGGATCTCCATTAAGTCCTGAAAACCATTTACCAATTAAAGGTATATCTCGATTAACTTTGAAAGGAAGAACAGCTACTACACCACTGGATCGATCACAATTTTCGGTTGGATTCGCTAAGGCTGCATCGTAGCACACATTAAGTTCTCGATTTTCTTCTTGTTGAAATGTTGATCTTAAGGTTTGAAACACAAATATTAATGGTAACATTGTAAATAATGAAGGTACCATTCGCTTTGTCATAGTACTTCGTTGTAATTCAAGAAAATGCTCCTCATTTCGTTTAACAGATATCCATAATTTCTTATCTGCGGTCTCTCTTGCGAGTTTTTTCCTTTTTTGATGTTCTTGCATTTTCTTAGAATTTTCAGCTAGCTCTTCCATATTTAAAACAGCTCTATTTACCATCCCTGAAAATGAACTCACAATCAAGGACACAATCAAAAGTAAAATTGTTGAAAATGCAGGAAGTGTCGTTCCAGAATCAATTAGAAAGTTTGAGATCGCATTGGTTAAAGGATCAAGAAAATCAAAAATGCCCATTTATCTATTTACTTTTTATTTAAGGTATAAAAAACACTTATCATTGCGTTATAGCAAATCGATGAGGAGATTTTCATCTATTTTCTCACCAGTCACCCACTTAAACAATTTTCCAATTTCAAAGACTTTTACTTGAAAACTTGAAAAATAATTATTTATGTTTGAAAGATCTCTTACTAAAAATATTGATGCTTGGGGATGACTATTAAGTACAGCTTGTGAAACATCAATAATAAAATATTCATCAGTCTTTTTATTATATAATATATTATATTCACTTAAATCAGCATGAACTAATTTACATTGACGATATATCGTCTTAATCGATTCCATAATACGTTTGTATAACGATGATGGGTTTTTTGGAGGACTTTCTTTTAATCTTGGTAAAACTGAATCCTCATCTCCTAAGAATTCCATTAATAAAATATTTCTCTCAACAGCGATTGGTTTTGGAACAGGAATTCCATGCTCTGCCATTCTTTTCAAATTTTTGAATTCTTTTCTTGCCCATACTTCTATGAATCCACTTCTAGAGCTTTTGAATCTTTTAAATCTGAAGTCCCCCTCGACATATGGCCTCATTTTTTTAAAGGATGGTGCATCAATTCTAAATATTTTAATTGCTATCGATTCTTTTTTAGTGTAGGCAAAATACACATTAGCCTCTTTCCCGGAAGAAATTGCCCCTTCAAGGACAGAAAATAATCCTTTATTCATCATTTTAAATAAAATAAGTCTTGTTTTGTTGTCAAAAACGGTTTCAACAAGTTTTAGCCCATCGTCTTCTTTTTTCCTTATTCGTTGATCATCTACTAATTCATCTAAAGAAGAAATCGATTTGTTTGATAACTCAGGGAAAGGGTGATCATCCTCGCCTTCTCCATCCTTTTTATTCAATAGAATTAAATATATATTTATCAATATTTTAATATTGATATTTAAACAAACTTCCTGATTAAATATTATTAATTATAACATTCTTAGAATTATTTTGATAGTTTTAAAAAAATGTTAGTTCTATTACCTAACTTATATTAGATACGAATTTGCATTATATTTAGAACATCAATTTATTAGGAAAATGATCATTGTGATTGGTATCAATAGGTTTTGTGCGGAATGTGGAGCAACTGATAAACCATTATATGAAAATTTTTGTGACTTGTGTTATTGGAAATATCATACAATCGCCAAGCCAACCATGTCTCGCCTAGGTATAACTGTTTGCATTGAATGTTACGGTGTGAAATTACCCTTGGGATGGACTTATCTAAATAGTGTGAATGACATTCCAGGTGAAATTGCGAATTCTGCAATTAAATTTCTTAAAGCAAATCCAGAGGCACATGTTGATATTACCAATGTTGGAGATGTTGATTGGTCAAATCCTAAACCGGAATTTGATATTTTATATGAAATTTCAGAGAATATAATTGAAGAGTTTGAGCCTCACCAAGAGTCCGTCCTTCTTTCAATAGTATTAGAAAGAGGGATTTGTAAGGTTTGTGTCAGCAAGAAATCGGGAAGTGCTAGTTCTGTTGTTCAATTACGTGCAAAAAATAGGGTATTAAATGTTAAAGAAGTAAATAAATACACAGAAATGGCTCTGGACATATCAAAAGATCAATTGTCAGAAAATCCAACCGCATATATTTCAGATGTTATCGAAAATCATGGCGGTTTAGATTTCTACTTTGGAAACCAATGGACAGCATCTAATTTCATATCAAAATTACAAAGATATATTGTTGGTCATAAAGAGAAAAATTTCAAATTAATCACAGAAGATAAAAAAGGACAGAGAGTATATAGTATTACTTATTTATTTAGAATCCCTGAGATACAACCAGGTGACATGATTGATTATAACAATGAATTATTTTACGTCACTCACATAAATAACAGATTCGTTTCTATTAAATCAATGGTTGATAATTCTAAAGCAAAAGTAACTGATTGGAAATCCCTAACAGTTCTAAGACAGACACCAGTGGAAGTAAGAAAGCTTGTAGTTTCTGAGGATTATAATACCAACAGCTATTTACTAATGGATTTGACTTCATATGAAAGCGAAGAAATTTCAACGAAGAGATTTCCTGCTAAACTCGAAATTGGATCTGAATTGACCTTGTTGATGTGGCAAGAAGAATATTATTTGCCACTTTAGTTATCTAACTGCAATAACATGTCCTATTTTGTTTTCACCTTCGGTAATCCATAGAATTGTTCTAGGATGAACGATTTTTTGTTCTATTAATATATCGCAAATTCGCTTTCCAAATGCATTTATTGAGGTACAAGAAGTTAATTCGAGTAAGATTTCATCCTTTTCAAATATTTCTTTTCCATAAAATTCACCTTTCACTCTTATTTTTACTCCATTATGTAAGAAAGTGTTTTCTCGTATTTCTTCATCACAAATTGCAGCTATTTTTTCATTTCCATTTTGATGTATTTTGAAGTAGAAAGTCAATATTCTCACTCTATGTTCAGTTAATGGATCTCAAATTTGTTGCAGCACCACAAGCATCACACTGTAACATTTGTATCCTACCTTGATGAATAAATTTAGTATCTGGCTTTTTACATTCTGGACAAATAACATAATCATTAACATATCGATCTAAAAGTTTACTCAGTTGTAACTTTGAGTGTTTACCTTGAAATAATGCCCTATTTCCCTCGATATTCCCTGATGTCCCTAATTCATTTGTTAAAAATTTAAGGAAATGATTTGCGGGTCTGTTAATTACTGTAACAATTTCTTTGAAGTTCCTAAAAAAGGTCCGATTACCCTCGACTTGACTATCAAGCACTGGGACTACAAATCTATCATCACTGAATGATATATCTGGTAGTTTAGATTTTGCTCGATCTAGGATGGTATCATAATCATCATCTTGTTTATTGTTATTCCACACATGTTATAGTACAATTACTTTCCTATAAACCTTTCAAGAGTGACAATTTGAGATTGATTTTAAATAAGATGAAATAGAAAAATATGTTTTCAAAAGAAGTTAATAAACTAATATTCTTGATCCATTTCTAATAATTCTGTTAGGCTTCTGTGGATTTGAGATTCTAATTTTTTATCCTCTTTTGAATAATCTCTTATCAACTTTTGATAGATGTCTTTTGGTGTATTACCCTTGAGGTATGATTTTCGGGCATTTTCAGTATTTAATTTGATATCTTGCTGCTTTTGGCTTGAAATCATGATTCTGTCAACTAATCTTTGATATCTAGTGCCTGAATCAGATAATTTCTTTGAAGCATTTTCAAGCAGAGGATTTAAATCTCTAATTCTCCTTTGAATTGCTTTAATTTGACCATCATACTCTTTCTTGGAAATTTTTCCTTTCTTTCTTTTACCCCTAAGGTCAGTAAGTCGTTTCATAGCTCCAGAGCGTTCAGTGAATGTTTTGAAGAAACTATCAATTTCTGTGGTGGGAACACTTTCTCGTGTTTTATCTACAGGAGTAGAACTAACAAATTCTACATTACTTAGAAG
>MDVR01000014.1 GCA_001940725.1 Candidatus Heimdallarchaeota archaeon LC_2
TTGAAATGTTTTGCTGACTCTCTAGCAAGCATATTCACTTTTCTTTGATCCATCCCTAATTGGCAGATATCGATATTCATATAGAAGATGTCCACTGTTTGCATCATACTGTATAATATTTGTGAGGTTTTGAGATCATAGCTCTCATTTCTACCCATGATTTGTGTAGTTCTAATCGATCGTTTAAGAGTAGTTTTCATACTAACTTGAAGAACGCTTTCCCAATATTTTGGGTCTTTAACTAGTTCAGATGCCCATCGAAACTCAACATTGTCGAGGTCCATATCACATGCCTTCCAAACCTCAATGAAATATTCTCCAATTTTTTTGATGATATCGAGATCTCCACCAAATTTTTCATTAGCTGCAGCATGCCAATCTGCAACTAGAAAAATAAATTTTACACCAGCTTTTGTTAATTTATTTACATTAATTGCTCTTAACAATCCCTGTGCAATATGTATTCTACCAGAAGGTTCAAAACCGTCGTAGGCATAAATCGGTAGATTGTTTGAAAGTTTTGATGTGAATAGCTCATGTAATTCATCAACATCGATAATCTCTTCTCCGACCTCTTTTACTAGGTTTACTCTTTCCTCAACTGACAGTGGCATATCTAAATTATCCTTACATTTCTATGTTAAAATGCTTGAGATTAGAACAACAACACTTCTTTGACATTTCAAAATTGAATGATCAGTATGCACAATCGAACTATTTTAAGACTAGGAGAAAATAAAATGAATAGTTTATAATTCACACAGGTGATGGCATGAAAGAAATTGCAAGGATTGAAGAAATTACTGGTTGTAAAAATTTGGTCCTATTAGAAGTTGGGATGTCAACCACTAAATTCAAAGGTATCTATAAAGGTAAACCTATTCTAGTTAGGCGTTTTCATGAGCGAGATTATTATGGTAATAGGTTTAAAAGAGAGAATTTTATTCTTAAATTTCTAGAAAACATTTCTAATTCTAATCTTGTATTTCCCAAAATTATCAAAGAATTTCCTGATCATGATATCCATGTCCTTTCTTGGATTGAAGGTGAATCTTTAGATAACGTAGCGATCTCAGAGACCAAGAAATATGAAATAGTCAAATCCATTTGGGAGACAATTACAAAATTACCAGAACCTAACGATTTCAAATTCAATCATTTTAGAGATATTAGAATGCTTACTGAAGATGAATCTAAAATTATGAATATATCGAAAACCATTTTTCTTAATCTAAAAGATAAAATTTGGAAATCGTTCAATAAATCAATAATTAAAAAACATTCTAGATCAATAATACATGGAGATTTACATGATGGGAATATAATTGTTATTAATTTAGAAAAAAATCAATTTGGCGTTATTGATTGGGAATTTGCATCGATAGGATCAAAATATTTTGATCTAGCCTATTATTGCACATACTCCAATCGAGATTATCCTAGTGAATATTTAGATGAAATGAGGCCTTGGGAGGACATTATTAAACTCTTGATTACTCACTGGTTTCTTTCGAATTTTGATAATTACCCATCAGAAGCAAAACAATGGTTAGATACCCTCAGAAAAGAAATAATGGTTAGCACCTAAGTTTTCATCAAATTTTGAAAAATACTAATTGATCGATTGTTATAGGTGAAAACTTCTATAAAGAATAAATTTTCCTCTTTATAGGTGAAATCACCTATATTCTATTTTATAATTACCTTTTTACTATTGTTTTCGGTAACAAATTCCATTGTTGCTCATGAAGAACACCGTCCTGAAGGGCCGACAAGTCTTATTTATGATGTGACTTTTTCTAATGAAGCTAATAACATATGGTACGATTCTATTTTAAATGAGGCTTCAACTTATCATATATTAAATAATACACAAGTTTTACTGAATGTGACTGAGATCTCAGATCCTCAATCGTCCTATGATATAACAATCGGTAATGTTACTAAAACTGACGTCCCAGATTATATGGTAGAGGAAGTATTAGCATTGGGATATTATTCTTTACCAAGAACATTTGGCTTTATTGCAAATACAACTTGGTTGGATACTAAAGCCGCATTAGAAGTCTTTGCAGATGGGAATACTGACTTTCAACTAACCGAATTTTCTTTTCCTAGAGAAACCTTGCTAGGGGGCGAATTGCATACAACCCTTATAGAATACAGTGATAGCTTTCAATCTACTTCTTTAGTTTATGAACAAGAATCTGGAATATTACTTAGAATGAATTCCACAGCCGGAGGATTTAGTCTATCAATGTCAATTCAATCAATTAATGATAATACTGAATATTATTTTGAAGAAGATACTACTTCATCAACAACAACCGATGATACTCCGATATCAATATTTTTTTCTTTAATAGGTGTTTCATTCTTATTTTACTTGTTCAAACGAAACTCAAAATTTAATTGATTAGTTATGTCTAAGAATATTTTTGGTAAACACAATTCATCATTAATTGTGTTAACCTTAATGATTTTAGGAATCAAGTCAATTGGTAGATATGAATTATCAAAATACCTGAATCAATCAATAGCTAAAACAAGGTCATTATTAAATTTATTAGTTAATCAAAATATTGCGACCACAAGTGGAAAATCATCAGGTAAAAAAGGAACATCACTAACAGAATCCGGCAATAAACTTTACCGAGATCTGTCAAAACATTTTCAATTATATATTAATCCGGATCTAGGGGTTCTGATAAATGATTTGATACCCGAGGATAGATCGTATTCAATACTATTTTTTAATTCTGACATAACAAAAGTAACAGGTCTTTACGAAAGGGATTTAGCAGTAAGAAATGGAGCTGAGGGTTCAGTTACCCTAATAAAAATAAATAACAGTTGGCAATTCCCTGATGGATTCGATATTTCGAATAGTCTTTCAGAAACTTTTGAAGTTTCAAAACTGTTTAATTCGTGCATAATTGTTTTTAGTAGGGAGATTTCAGATTCATGTGTGGGTGCGATTGCAGTGGCTGAATATCATCTTTATGAGGAAATAATTAATATTTTGTCAGATTATTTTTAAAATTCTAAGATTTCATTTTTTTTTGGTCTGATCCGAATTTTCAACTCAAGTTGGTATAATTTGGGTGAACTTAGGGTAATAAATGGATTGAAATTTGGTGATATTTTGGGAAAATCTATTTTAAAATATTACCTAGGTTATATTGTGTTCTTTAATTTTGTTAGGTTGTGCTATAATATGAAACTTAGGCAAATAAAATGATAATCGTTGTTAGAATTAGTTCATATCTAATATCGGACAATCATTATTTAAGAAAACTATAAGTAAATGATTGGAATTGTTTTATTATGTCGAATTCTGAAACTAAAGAGGTAACTCATATAACAGATCAAATTGGGAAAATCGAATCTAACTCCCTTGATAGGTTTATTCAAGTCCTTGAGATCTCATTTGTTTTTTTAGTAGTATATTCATTAATTACACTTTTTGATGCAGCTTTGGATTCATTTGAATTGTACCAGCCTATTTCTGATAATTTTTTAGGAGAAGACGGGGTTGGATCCTTACGTGGTGGACAATGGGAGGCTATTGTGAGAGTTACAGTAGTTTTTAATCTATTATTATTTGGTTTTTCTTTGTTTTTTGGAATGTGGATGCGAAAAACAAGGGATGGATGGACGTTTAATCAATTAGGATTTACTTTTAGAACTCCAAATTATTCTTTCAAAAATATAGTCCAGAGAGGATTAATATTAGGATTTCTGGTTATAGTTATTCAATATACAATAATGACAATGGTTATGTGGTATGATACTGGAAACTTTTCAAAGGCTGTTCTTAATGTTCACACATTTTTCCAAGACGATGAGAATCGTCTTTTTACAGGGAAGGAATTACAAGCGGAATATTATTTTGGATTTATAGAAATGGGAATAATATGGCCTTTAAGTGCTGGTTTCTTCTTTTTTGCGTATACTCACAATTCACTAGCAATAAAATTTAATCGTGGAATGGCAAATTTGCTTTCCTCGTTATTCTATGTTTATTATTTGCTCATATTTTTTATGTTACCTAATCCAGGTAAATTAGAACAAATTTTCGATTCAAAAACATGGACTATTGGTCTAATTTCACAAATGATTGTCTTCTTCTTGATTCTTTATATATCATTTAGTGCATTTGCTGAAACAAAATCTGTAGTACTACCATTTTTATTAAATTTTGTTCTTAATGTTGTATTGACTGCTTTTAAGGCTTTTAATTCAATTGTTTATGATGAATATACACCTCTAATGTTATTACCATATTTGATTTCTATTATTATTTTGATAATTTATTATTTTTATAGAAGGGAGGTTTATTCTACAATCAAAAATGGTTGGAATGATATTAAATCTATTAAAGTTCCAATAACTCAAGCAATTGGGTATAGTGTACTCTTCATTAGTTTATCATTTATGGTACCGGGTCTTCTTGAATATGTCATAGCAAATCATAGCACCGATGATTTCATTTTACCAGTTGTTACTTCTGCAATCTATGTTTTAATTATAATAAGCGCATTGATAGTATTAACTTATGAACCAACCATGGTTTACGATGTTTTACTTATCAGTAACGATGGAAGGCCAATAAGTACTCAGCTAAAATTATTTCAATCTGATGATGTGTTAATATCTGGCTTCTTTGCTGCACTTTCAACAATAAGTACAGAATTTACAAAAGACAAATCATCATTAACATCCGTCAAAAGAGGAGATCAAGAAATTATTATAGAAGAAGGAGTGCTGACCAAAATTATTGCCTTAGTAGATAAGGATAGGCCTTCCCTTCGTAGAACAATAAATAATCTATACAAACCTTTTGAGATTAAGGTCACAGATATTTTACAGAATTGGAATGGGGTGTCATTTGATGAAGCCGCCAGTTTGATAAAACAAGTTGGTGAGACAAAAGTTACATTTTCTATTGATCCTCAAACTAAATGGATGGCTGTATTAACAATAATATTTGCTCCACTTCTTATAATCCTACTTTCACTAATTAACTGATTTCGAAATTTATTTGTTACTTAATTTATTTTAAGATTAAATTTTAAGAATTCTTACGAATAATCATCTGCAATGGTGGATTGTTTACCTGCTTCCTTCTTGATTTTCATTTCAATTTTCTCATAGTATTCCTGAGCCGCAGGCGTCATAGTTGCATGTACTCTCTGACGTGCCGCAACAAAATGATGTTGGGAAACCCTGTCAGCTTCAATATTTTCTCTGAGTGCAAGTAATCCCGCTTCTCGACATAGAGCTTCAATATCGGATCCAACAAATCCATCGAGATCTCTTGATAACTCTTCCAAATTAACATCGTCATCTAATGGCATTTTTTCGGTATAAATATCCAAGATTTCAGATCTACCTTCAAAATCGGGAGGTTTTACATATACTAATCTATCAAATCTTCCAGGTCTTAATAAAGCTGGATCTACAATATCAGGTCGATTGGTGCTTGCAAGAACTACTACATTATTTAATGACTCTAACCCATCAATTTCAGTCAATAATTGAGAAATCATACGCTCTGTCACTGATGAATCTCCAGACATACCCCTTCTTGAGGCGATAGAATCAATCTCATCAAAGAAAATTATTGCAGGTGAAGCTTGTCTAGCTTTTCTAAATATTTCTCTAATACCTTTCTCAGATTCACCAACCCATTTAGACAATAATTCTGGTCCTTTAATTGAAATGAAATTTGACTCTGACTCGTTTGCCACCGCTTTGGCTAGCATAGTTTTACCAGTTCCAGGAGGGCCATAAAGTAGAATACCTGCTGGTGGGGTAATACCCATTCTTGTAAATGCTTCAGGAGATTTGATAGGCCATTCAACGGTTTCCTTCAGATCTTGAATTACTGAATCTAAACCTCCAATCTCACTATAATTTACATTTGGTATTTCAACAAAAACTTCCCTCAGTGCAGAAGGAGTAATTTCTTTTGCAGCTTCAGAAAAATCATCATTTGTAACTTCCATTGAATCTAATATTTCAGCTGGAATTGTTTCTGCCTCAAGATCAATTTGAGGTAAGAATCTTCTTAAAGTTCTCATTGCGGATTCTCTAGTAAGTGCTTGTAAATCTGCACCCACCATACCATGTGATACCTCTGCATAATAATTAAGATCAACATCTTCTGCTAATGGCATACCTCTAGTGTGAATTTGTAGAATGCTTTTTCTCCCTTCCACATTCGGGACACCAATTTCAATTTCTCTATCAAAACGACCTGGTCTTCTAAGAGCAGGATCAACACCACTAACTCGATTAGTTGCAGCAATAACAATTACTTGTCCACGTGCTGTCATTCCATCCATTAAAGCGAGTAATTGTGCAACAACTCTTCTTTCGACTTCTCCAGTAGTTGTTTCTCGACTTGGAGCAATTGCATCAATTTCATCAAGGAAAATTATACTTGGAGCTTGTTCTTCAGCTTTTTTAAATATGGATCGTAATTTCTTTTCTGATTCACCATAATATTTTGACATAATTTCTGGACCATTAATAACAATAAAATTAGCTTCAGATTCATGAGCTACAGCACGTGCAATTAAGGTTTTTCCAACACCTGGAGGTCCATGAATGAGGACACCTTTTGGTGGATCGATACCTAACTTTTCAAAGAGAATGGGATGTTTAATTGGTAATTCAACCATTTCTCTTATTTTCTGCATGACATCTTCCAAACCACCAATATCTTCGTAAGATATTGCCGCTCTCCCTCCGAGTACTTCTTCAGCAGGTTTATCAGAAATTTCTATTTTTGTATCTTCTGTTATTAACACAATTCCTTCAGGTTCACTTTGGATCACTACAAATGGATTTGCTCTTCCTAATACTGGAATCATAACCGTATCATTAGGTGTTAATGGATATCCTTTCAATTTACGACGAACAAATCTTACAAATCCAAAATCAGTTGAGAAGTTAATTTCACCAGGGGCAAATATTACACGCGTGGCTTGTTTTACATCAGCTTTACGGATGTTAATTTTTTCAGATAATGATACACCGGCATTCTTCCTAATTACACCGTCCATTCTAATGATTGGTCTGGATAAATCTTCAGGATAAGCAGGCCATGCAACTGCTGCGCTAATTTGCTTACCTTTTAATTCTACAATTTCTCCAGTTGAAATACCTATTGCATTCATTGCTTCATTATTTAGGCGGATTTTGCCTCTTATAACATCTCGACTTTTAGCCTCTGCTACTTGAAGTTCTATCCATTCATCTCCTTCTTCTACTGACATATTAATAACTCCTACTAACTATAATTATAAAGATTTTATATATAAAAAAGGTGTTCTATAAAGGTATAAACATAAATATGTAAGTCATTATATAGAGTGCATGAAAAATTACGATTTATTAGTAAAGATAACAAATTCTCATAAAATTCTGTGAAGTAATAATTTTATATGAAAATTCAAACTTCTTTTGCTGGTCGTTCACCATTCGATTTTTTCTCAAAACTCTGATTTGGATCACTAGCCCTCTCGAGTATAAAATTCTTGACTAGTTCCTCAGATTGAGAAGATCTTTCATTTAAAATTGAACTTTTTGCGCTAACAGTTTCCATTACTGCGGTTAATTCCTGAGCCGAAGCTGCAACTTCTTCTGCTGAAGCAGCAGTTTCTTGCGATACTGCAGCCACATTTTCAATTTTACCAGTAATATTACTAAATGTAGTTTGTAGTTGAAAAAGAACATCTCTAGAGTCCTTAGTTACCTCTTCAGTAGTCTTTTTCGATTGAGAAGCCATTTTTCTTATATTCTCACTGATTACAGCAAATCCCCTCCCAAATTCACCCGCATTAGCTGCTTCTATTGCCGTATTTAAGGCTAATATATTGGTTTGTTCTGATAATTCATGAATTATTCTTAAATTATAATTTATTTGACTAATCACACTGTCAACCGTCTCAGAAGTTACTTGTAATTCCTCAACAATTGTTGCAATTAATTCAGCTTGCTGCGTTGAACCCTTTGCCATAGATTGAGCAATAGCAGAAACTTCTTCAGCAGTCGCGTTAATCTCTTCTGTGTTTGAAAGAAGTTCATTGGCAGTTTCAGAAACAATGGCTGATGATCCTTTAACTTCTATAATTATATCTTTAAGGTTTTTATTCATAATTCTGAAGTTATTATGTAAAACTCCAATTTCATCTGTTCGATTAGATTTGTAATCGCTATATGATAGATCTTGATTAGATATTTTTTCGGACCAAAATGAAATATGCTTGATAGGCCTTGATATTTGAAAATTTGAAATAACTAGGAGTGCAAGAACAAAGCCTATTGAAAAGAGAAAACTAACCAATAACACAATGGTAATTGTATCAATCAAATTTTTAATTTGATTACTGGAATCGTCTCTAATGGTAGTTAAGTCTGCTTCAATACCTTTTTGTTTTTCACTACTCCAACTTATTAGATTATCTAAATCCGATAAAATTTCTGTAAATATAGTATTTAGATGTACAACTTGAGTGTTTACCGCTATCCGTTCTGAAATTAATACACTTGTTGCAAGAATTGAATTGGAATTCATATTTTCAGTTATTATTCCAATTTCATCAATTGCATTATTGATTATAGTTTGATCATACAAATCATGATCAAAACTTTTCCCTTCTACTTCAGTAATTATAAGATTAAACTGAGCAAATAAATCTGAATAAGCCTGATTCATCGTGGATAAAAATGGGGATACTTGATCATATACACTTGAATCTATTTCATTAATTCCTAACAATGTTTGATTCACTGTTAACATATAAGTAGAGCTTGTTGTGTTTTGTTCTTGTACAGATTCAAGCAATGTTGCATTGTTATTACTGTACATCCATTGTAAAAGAGTAGAAACCTTGTAATGTATAATATTGCTGAAATCATTAAAAGCATCAATTGAACTTGAAGAGAGATGGGTTGGAACGCTATTAAATATCAAGTCTATGCTATCATCAAAAAGATCTAAATTTCTATCCACTAATAAGAATAAAGGTAGCATGTTTACTGCCTCAAGTTCTGGAGAATATTTATCTCTAAGAGTAACAAGTTTGGAATCAATGAAGAAGGTTTTAGCCTGTACACTTTCGATCGATCGAGTTAGATTATTATAAATTCCTGGAGCATCAGTAATAGTATCGAAAAGATATCCTGTATAAAGAGATTTAATGTATTCTAACTGAGCATTGAGAAGTACTGATGTGTCACTAATGTCTACCAATAACCGATTTTCTTCATTCTTAGTTTTGATTTGACTAAATGCATCATTTGTTTCATTACTTATACTCGTTATTGAGCTAAAAATCACCGCAAATTGAAACACTAATAATGCTAAAACTACTATAAATACAAAAAATACCTTCCAAAGTATTGATCTATTCAGAAAGAAACCTTTTGATGATGATTTACCATCAGAACTATCGGCCATATTTGAGTGATTTATTAAAAGGTCATAAACCTTATTTCACAAAGATATATTAACATTTTAAAAAAATTTCAAGATTATATTTTCCAAATAATATAAATTTACATTTCTAAATTTTAAATAACATTTGTTTTGGATTCATGAAATCATTCATGTTTTGTATATGCATTATTTTTCAATTTTAATAATAATTTTGATAATACTAATATTCGAGTTATTCCCAGTATTGTACATTTTAAGAGAACGATCAAAGATATTGTTAATTTTATTATATGAATTTGTAGGTTCGTTTCTTAGTCATTCGGACCAAATTATCCTATTAGTTATTTTAGAATTTAATGGTCATTAACAATTTCTTTTTCATAGACATTTCCAACTGACAATTAGTGCCTTATCAATATTTAGAAGACGAAGCAATTTCAGATATTGCATTCAAAGCATGGGGTTCCAGTTTAAGTGAGATTTTCACAGAAGCAGCGAAAGCCGTATACACTTTGTTAACTAATATTGAAGAGCTAACCAATGAAATTTCCCATCCAATTGATATCAAAGCAAATTCAATTGAACAATTGCTTTACAAATTTTTGGATGAGATAGTTTATTTGAAAGATGCAGAATTATTTTTCCCAAAGGACGTATCGATTAATATCACAAAAAATGAGGATAATTTTGTTGCTAAAGGACAATTCACAGGCTGTGAGTTCAATTATGAAATTCATACTATTGGAAATGATGTAAAGGCTATTACATATCATGATTTTTATCTAAAAGAAATGGAAAATGGCTGGGAATGTTATGTTCTTGTTGATATCTGAACTTAGTTTGTTTATTCAATTGCAAAATTCTTACAATTACTTAACTAAGGTAATGAAGAGAGCAATGCTTGTGTTTGAAATTCTTGATAACTGAGTCCACTCATTTTCCATGCATCAATCGCTTTCATGTGTCCTTTCTTATATTGTATTATCGCTAGTTTTGCAATCCCTTCTACTAGTGATTCATCAAGAAAATCATGAAGGAGATCAACCACTTCACAATGTGCTGCTTCAGCCAATTGCACTAATGTATTATTAATTTCCTCGTTTATTGATATCTCATATCTTGGCATAATCTGACCTCTTACATATTAATAATTTAATTATTATTAAAAGAAATATTGCTATCAAAATTAAGATTAGATTGAAATTGTATAAGAATTCAGCGTTAAATTAACCTTTGATATTACCAATTGGTAATAATTTCACAATTGGTTTGGATAAATTGGCGTCTTTTGCTGCGAGGACTACATCATCCAAATCTTTGTAAGCAAATCCCGCTTCTTCTGATAAACCCTTCATGGATGCTCCTTTTACGTATATACCTTTTTTAGACATCTGCTTGAGCAAAGTTTTTCCATCAATTATTTTTTTTGCTTTTGTCCGACTCATAGTCCTTCCAGATCCATGAGCTGAACTTCCAAAGGCTTGATGCATTGAAGCTTCGGTACCCGCAAGTATGTATGAGCCTGTCTCCATTGATCCGCCAATTATTACTGGTTGCCCAAATTTTTGGTATTTAGGTGCTAAATCTGGATGTTCTGGCGCAAAAGCTCTTGTTGCCCCTTTTCTATGAACAAGCAATTTTTGTTTCTTTCCATCAACCATATGTTCTTCAAATTTAGCTATATTATGACAGACATCATAAGTGAGATGCATTCCTAGATCCTCGGCAGATTGTCCAAAGACTTTGGAAAATACTTTTCGAGTATTATGCATTATGACGGAACGATTTGCGAAGGCTAGATTTGCAGCACAGGCCATAGATGCAAAATACTCTTCTCCTTCTTTTGAAAATATTGGAGCAGCGGCTAATTCTTTATCTCTCATCTGAATTCCATATTTTGGCATTACTTCGAGAAATTTTTGTAAATATTCAGAAGCAACTTGGTGCCCAAATCCTCTTGAACCACAATGAACCATAATAACTATTTGATTTTCTTTTGTGATTCCAAACGCTTCAGCAGTTTCTTTCTCATACACATTTTCAGGTTTAACAACTTGGATTTCTGCAAAGTGATTACCGCTTCCTAATGTACCAATCTGGTTTTTACCTCTGTTCCTTGCCTTTTCTGAAATTAATTCAGGTCGAGCTCCTTTTATCTGACCTTGCTCTTCAATAAATTGCTTATCCTCAGACCACCCTAGTCCTTCATCGATTACCCAATCCACGCCACCCGACATAACATCATCTAACTGATGGGTTTGAAGTCTAACGGGGCCTTTTCTGCCTACACCAGTTGGAATTGCCAAAAACATTTCATCTACCAACTCTTTTAATTTTGGTTTGACATCGTCTAGGGTCAAATTGGTTTGGATCAGTCTCATTCCGCAATTTATATCAAATCCAATGCCTCCTGGCGATATGACTCCATCTTCGAGGTTCATAGCAGCAACTCCGCCTATAGGGAAGCCGTAACCCCAGTGTCCATCAGGCATTACACTAACTTTTTTGACTAAACCTGGTAAACTAGCTACATTCATTCCTTGATTTACAACCCCATCATCTAGTGATTGAAATAAATTATCATTAGAATAAATGTGAACAGGGACATTCATACCTTCCCTTGCAGATGCTGGAATTTCCCATACATTGTTAGATATTTTATTAGCTAAATTTTTCATACTCATGAGACGTCTTTTGTGCCACTAATAATAATATATATGAAAGAAACAATGGGAATTAGTAGATTATCTTAATGTAATTCTTATTACCATGTTCTTGATTTGAATTCTAGACAAGAACATCAACAGTAAAAAGATAATTAATAATGATTAGTAGATTGTCTATCTACAACTGGATTAAATATTGATACTTCAGACAATTCGGTTAGTTGGACGTCTAAAAATACCTATCATCATTTACGTTTCAATGTAGTGTAAAATGTATTCTCCATCAAAAATAATTTTCGAAAACTTCGACATTTGTATTTTATTTATCCTCAAAGGCTAACATAAAACGCAATATTTTACGAAGTTAAATCGTTTTACCATGATATATTTTATTATTGAATTTCAAGCCTTGAAAAAATCATATTTTCCATATCCATATTCTTATTTTCTTGTTTAATTAGAGGCGATTATTAAAGATTAGGTGAATTGTGCAATTTCAAACAGTGAACTCTTACAATAATTTACCTTAGTACAAAACCCTTATATTTGATTAGTTCAAACGACAACATGCTAAAGTACTTCAATTAATCATTCGTGGGTGATTGGGTGGTTCAACTATCTATTTTCATCATCTCAGATCATTTAAAGTATAATTAGCACGGAGAAAATCAAAATGGTAGAACTACTAGTACAAAGTAAAGTAAGAGCATACATAAAGAAGAAAGGATTAAACACAGGTGGAGATGCATTATCAGCACTTGACAAATCATTCTCAAAAGCACTTGACGACGCAATTGGTCGAGCAAAAGGTAACGACAGAAAGACCCTTATGGCTCGTGATTGCTAAGTTTTAGCCTAGAAATACACATCTGCTTTAAAATATAAATAAAATTAATATTCATTCCTTATCATTACTAACAATATAACATTGACGTCAGTTATACATTCTAGATTGGCATTAATTAATTTTCAAAGGTTATTTTAGCTTGTGTAGCATTATTCTGCAATTATAATTTCTTCTTCTTCCGGCTTTTTACCAATAAGATATTCATCTATAGCAATAGCTGCTTTTCTCGCTTGATCTATAGCTTCTATTGCAGTTCTGGGGCCTGATACAGCATCGCCTGCTGCAAATACTCCCTTTATATTCGTTTCCCATTTACCTTCTCCAAGATCAAAGGTGTTCCATCTATCTAACTCAAAACCAATTTCTTTGATCTTTCTGTATTCAGGCTCTTGACTTATAGCTTGAATAACTGTATCAACCTCAACAAAATATTCACTACCTTCAATTTCCACAGGCCTTCTACGACCACTTTCATCAGTTTCACCGAGTTCCATTTTGATTAATTTCACACGAGATACTTTACCTTGTTGACCTATAATTTCAATTGGATTTGTCAAAAAGTTAATTGGAATACCCTCATTATCGGTTTCATGAATTTCTTCCTTAGTTGCTGGCATTTCTTCTTTTGAGCGTCGATATACAATGTATGCTTCCGATCCTAACCTATTTGCAACCCTGACTGCATCAATCGCCACATCTCCCCCTCCAATTACCATTACCTTGTTTCCAATTTTTGGGTCTTTTCCAATTGCAACATCTTTTAAAAATTGTATCGCGTGAATATTCCCATCTAATGCCTCTCCAGGGATTCCCATAAATTTGGGTTTATGAGCACCAATTGTAATTAATATCGAATTGTAACCTCTATTGAACAGATCATCATGATCAAAATCTATTCCAAACGCATTGTCAGTTATGAATACTACACCTAGTTTTTCTAAATCTATAATTTCTGCATGTAATAACTCATTTTTTAATCGATATTCAGGAATTCCAACAGCTAGCATTCCGCCCATTATATCTAATTTTTCAAATACTGTTACTGCATGTCCTTTTTTAGCCAAATCATACGCAGCAGTTAATCCTGCAGGTCCAGATCCTATAACTGCAATCATTTTTCCAGTAAGGGCTTCTCGTTCATAAAATGATTTCGGTTTTTCATAATTATCTGCTAAATATCTCTTGATATTTAATATTTGAAGTGGGTCACCTTTTTTACCGATAACACATGCATCCTGGCAAAATGCAGGACATACACGATTGAATGATGATGGAATGCAGTAGAAATCATTTACAATATCTGCCGCTCCTTGGAAATCATCTTCTTTTAACTTATCAACCACTCCACGAATATCAAAACCACCAGGACAAGCTTCTACACATTTGGGTTTACGACATGAAATACATCGATCAACTTCATCTACAATTTCTTGTTTTTCAGTATAACCAAGATTCACTTCATCAAAATTTCCTATCCGGAGATAAACTGGTAAATAGTGTGCTTTTACAGCATCTCTTCTTCTTTTCTTTTTGATAGGCTTTGTGCTACTCATGGGTAAAGTCCTCATAAATTAATTGGTTACTTTTTTATATAAAATAATCTTTACATATTCAATAATGCACAATTAATATTGGATTAATTGTGATATAATCCATAAAATACTTTCTATTTCTTTAATTATGCACCTTTTAAATAATTCACTGATATTTTCATCATATGAATCAAATTAATTAAAGCATTTGATTTCTTTATCTTACTTATTAAACACAATACTCTTTTAATCCCTTTAAGGCCAAAAATTTTACATTCTCAAATATTTCATTTTCAGATTTTAATTCTTCTATTCTGAACCATTTAAATTTGGTTTCATTGTACTCTAATTCTTCACTCTCGCGTATAACCCATGCAAAAAAAATCCAATCAAGATGATAATGATTGAATTCAATTTCTTCTTCTAACAAAAAATGAGGCAAATTTAACAATATTGATCTATTGTCAATCCTCTTTGGTTTGTCTTTTTGATTTGGGATAAATTCAATATTGACAATTCCTGTTTCCTCCTGGATCTCTCTTCGAGCTGCTTCTTCAGGATTTTCGTTTTGTTCAATATGTCCTCCTGGAGGTAACCATGTTTGAATTTTTTTATGCCAGTGCAATAGTGTACTTTTACTGGTTGTATCGAGAAGATATGTTGTAGCTGTAAAATGTTTATCAATCACTATTAACAGATCAACATTTGTGGTTTATTTATAAATGTATTAAGTGTTAATGAAATGCATTTATTACATCAAGTGCATCTTTAAGATCTTTGATATTTACTTTAGTGGTTGGTTCTGGTTCAGAGATGGCATCCTTTCTATAGTGTGTCAAAGTCCTAATTAGATTTAAACCTTGTTTAAATAGTGTTGGACCTCTAGAGAGCTGTGTTTTTGGGTCTTTTAATTTAAAGAAACCTACCAAATAATCATCGTTCTCGAATTTTTCGACCTCAAGATTATAGAGTTGGGCGGCGACGTTAAATGCTGTTTCTGCCATGTCTTTCCCTGAATCTTTATGGAAAAATAATTCCACAGGTTCTGAATAAAGATCACTCATAGGCTTTATTTTCTTATTTAACTATTAATATTAAGATATTACCGGGGGAATATCAAGAATAATTTCACGAAAGTAGTCGGTTTAATAAATTGTCTCAATGATTTATTCAAATAATTTTTCAGAGTACATTCGTTGCTTTTTTTTATTATCATTTATTAGATGGAATTGAAATAGCTATGGGTGATAAAGAAGCAATCAAAGAAAAACTTGAAAGATTGAGACAGAGTTTATTTACTAAAGCTTTGAGTGATGGAAAAATTAGCGCTGAAGAAAGAATGATTCTAAATTCAGTAAATTATGATATTGATAATTTATTGGAGAGTTTAGATCTAGCCTTCGAAGATGAGGTAATTACTGAAGAGGAAAAATCAGAGCTCACAATTCTTATTCAAAGGATCTCTAATGACGCTGAAACTACAGCCAGTTTCGATGAATATTTATCAAAAGATGAAGAATATTTAATTGTTCGATTAAAACGTACCTTGTTCGGAATTCAAAAAACAATCGAAGATTTGTAAAGTAAATTTAAGTAACTAAACTCATTAGTTAGTCAATATTATTCTATAACCTAAAAGTCGCAGTTTTTGATTGAAATAATACTTCATTGATTGAATATCTATTTATTGTATTGAATTCTTATAAAATTTACCACTTAAGAAGAATTTTCTTGGAGTCTTGAAATGACAGAATCCTATGAACTTGAACAAACTGTTCAAACCATGCTTCCGATTTTACGCGATCATTTTATTCAGATCGCTAAGAAAAATTTTCGAGCAAAAATAGAGGATTTTGAATTTACTGCAACTCAAACAACTGAAAGAGCTGGAGTATCTGGTAGGGTCTTAATTTCAAATGTTTATTACAAGACTGAGCATGGTGAGAATTTTGAAACTATAGCCATGAAATTCTTCCAGAATACAAATTCAGCAATAACTGAAATCAGGAATGCAATGGAATTAGAAATAAAATTTAGAGCCGCACCAGAGTTTGGTATTCCAAAGGTGATATTTGCTTCTACCAAAGATCCTGTATTGATTATCTATGAAGGTATAAACGCGACAAATTATGATGAAATTAATATTGCTAGAAAGGCATGGCAGGCAGGACGACTATTGGCAACAATTCATGGTGGAGAGGCACGTCCAGTCGATAATACTTTATACCGAGACCTTTCAAGAATGATTGGTTCACAATTAGCCAAAACTGGTTATGAAAAAGTGATATCTGATGGATTAGGGTTCTTTTACGAACGAATTGAAAAAGCTTATTCAGGATGTGACCCATTCAGTGATTTCCATCAATCAAATGTCATGATTATGTCATTTGATGATTTGATTGGAAAAGTCTATATCATTGATCCAGAATTTATGCAGAAAGGTAGTTTCGATAGATTGGAAGATGTGGGAACATTCTTTGGATTTCAGTTATTTAATGAGTTTGAAGCAACAAATCGGATTGATAATGGAATAAAAGATGTGAATGAGTTTTTCTCTGGGTATCAAAGTAAACTACATGAAATGGGCGGGTTATCTTGGCAACAAATGTATCCAAATGGCTGTGCATTACCCTTTTTTGTTGCTCAATGGGCTTTAATGGATGCCTTGGATATGGTAATAAATCGAGGCGGAAATCTCAATTCTCCTGATGCGATAACTCGTCTAAATTTTGCAAAATATGTTTTACAATTGGAAAATGCCTTTCAATTCCCTAAAAGTATTCTATAATATTTTTATTGTAGAAATTTGTTAATTCAATGATACTATGAGTTCCAATGACTCTGAAGTCTATATATCCCTATCAGCCATGGCTCAAATGATTAAATTTGATATTTCTAATCCAGGTAAGGAAACAGCAGGTTTGCTGATTGGTGAGGAAATCAATAATGTTGTGCATGTTGATGAAATTAGGGTCGGTAAACAGAAAGGAAATGCTGTTCATGTTGAAATTAGTGATGAAGAGTTAACAATGGCAGCGATTGAAGTAAGCACTAGAGAAGATGGGAAAGTAATTGTGGGTTGGTGGCATACACATCCTGGATTAACTTCTTTTATGTCAGGAACTGACGTAAAAACACAATCAATGTATCAAGCCCTTATGCCAAGTGCAATTGCCATTGTTATTGATGATGTTAAATATGAGAAAACTGGTTCAATTAATGACTTAGATTTTGGAGTTTATCGATTAATTGATGGTAAATCACAACGATTAGAGTATAGAATAAAGGACAGTGTTGAATTTGGTTTGAATAGTTATGTTTTGAGTGATACCGGTTTTGATCCTACAAAATCAAAATCAGTGACATCAAAATATTATGTACCATCGATGAATAAAGATAAATTAAGAAGATTGCGTATTAATGTTGATAAGAACAAGAATCAATTGGATCCAATCGATGCAGATTCCATCTCATTATGGTTAGATTTAGCTGAAAGTGTAGAAGATGGGGCTGTGAACGAAGTACCTGTTGACGTAAATACATTGCTGGGAGCTTTAGATGCATCCGTTGGCGAAGTCGCAATCGAATTAAAGGAGATGAATTCTCGTATGTACAATAGTCAAGCTCAGAAAACCCTATTTTTCATTATATTTGGTCTTGTTTTGGAATTCCTAGCAATTTTTGTTTTAACTTAGATATGAAGCGAATACATTAGCTATAAAAAATTAAGAATGAATATCAGAAATATCAAAATCGATTAATGGTGTCGTATTTTCACCATTTTCACTGAATATCATTTCAATTCTCTCAAGTATAAGCTCGTTTAATTTGATAATAGTGTCTTGAGTATTATCTGAATCAATGATTGTAAGCTTCCTATTTTTTGCTTCCTCAATTAGATAATCATGGATTTTCCTTATTTCGGGGAAATTACCTTGTTTTTCTTTCATTCTTTCTATTTCAAAATAGCCACAATACCGTGATCTATGTCTTTCTTCATCTTTTGTTCTTAATGTTACGTATATAACATTAGGGTGTTTTATAAATTCACTCGACATAAATCTTGGTAGTAAATGCTCTCCTCTCACTACCATTGATATACCCTCATCCAAGGCCCTTTTTACTAAAGCCTCTACTGCCTCTGCAACAAATCTAGAATGTTCCTCATATCCCACAAGGACTTTATCATATAAGATAGAGTATATCGGTCTTAATTTTTCAAAAGCTAAATAACTTTTTGCATGAAGTTCTGGAGCTAATTCGGGGCTAATCATTTTACGCAATATTTTTGCAACAATACTGGTTGAAACAATGGTTGGTATTGCTAATTTTTGAGCAATTAATTCACCAATTTTGGCCGTACCTGTACCCTTCGCTCCTGAAATTAGAATAATTATTGGAACAGAAGATCCATGCCATTTTTCAATTAAATTATAATTAGTTGCAATTTCTTCACCAAAAAAATGAACTGCTAATGTTTTTACATATTCTCTTAAATCATCTTCTTTAATAGTTTCAATACCTTTAGATTTGAGGACGGTTTGAACCTTTTTAGCCACTCTATAAGCTTCATCAAGTGGTAATCCTCTGAGCTGTAAGGAATGAGCTAATAATCCTCTTGAAAATCTGTATTTATATCCTGAACCTTCAACAGTTATGAATGATTTAGTTTCAACTTTTATTTCATCATCTGTCGAACTCATTTAACGTTAATACGATTACCAATCAATAAAGTTTAACGAATTTACAAATATTATAGTTTAAAGATTGTGTAAATTTTGTCCAAAGCGAATGATGATATTGTAAAAGTCCAAACTAGAGGAGGCGATATTCCGTTTTCTGTTGGTTATCTTTCTGATGCTCTCCTTTCAATAGGTCTACCTCAAGAACAAGCGTATAATGACTCCTACTCAATATCATTAATTGTTGCAGGTCAAGGTAAGAGTTTACTCACATCTGAAGAAATAATGAAAATCACTGCAAATTGGTATGAGGGTAGGGATCCCGAACTCTCTGGACGTATTATGATAATGTTCAATGACTTTGAAGAACTAAAACCAATGGTGATATTACTTGGAGGGGTGACAGGAATTGGCAAATCTACTCTTTCTCAATTGTTAGGTTCACGAATGAAAATCAAATCGCTTATAGGGACAGATTTAATTCGAGAAGTTATGAGAGTTACGATATCTCCAACTTTAATGCCATCACTACATACATCTTCATATATTGCATATAAAAAAATGGATACTTCTTTTCTTCCAGCCCTCTCACAACCTATTGTGGGATTTGAAGAGCAAGCTAGATCTGTTGTTGTTGGTGTTGAAGCAGCAATAGAGCAAGCCATTGATGATAATGAAATATTAATAATTGAAGGGGTACATCTGGTTCCTGGATTGATTAAGAAAAAAATAATGAAAAAGGAAGCAGTCATTGAATTCCAATTAATTCTAAAAGATGAGGAAGTTCATAGGTCAAGATTGAAACGACGAGAGAGTAAGAAAACACTAAGAGCAACTCAATATTCAAAACATATCGATGAAATTAGAGAAATACAAGAATATCTTATTGAGCAAGCAAATACGAATAATGTAAAATTAATTAATGTTGATGATGATGAGGAAGCCTTACAGGAAATGATCAATTATATATGGGAATCTAGAATAATAAAAATTGATTGAAGATATAGTAAAAGCGTGAAATACAGATTTTTCATATTTATCATGGTAAACTGTAGTCTCAAAATAAACTTTATTATTAGACCGTGTATGTGGACATTAATCTTTTAAGTGTAATAAACCTTTTATAACTTACAGTACTATATTAAATTAAGGAAAAAATTGTAATTACATAATTATTAAAATAATAATAATAATATGTAATTCGATCCATCTTAAAGGAGAACACAAAAATGGCAGTAACAACAGAAAAATTCCGATTTTTTAGACGAAGACAATCAACAAAAATTAACACATTTCACAATGATGTTGATTTAATGGAGGAAAATTCTTCTACTGAAGAAATTAAAAGACTAATTGCAATCAAAAACAATCCAAAACAATTTTCAACTTATTATATTGAATTTTTAAATAGGGTCAGATAAAAAACATTACAATATAAGAAGGGATGATCATGACTGAAGAGAATAAAAATAAAATTGAAGAAGAACTTTCTAAAATTAAAGAAGAAATCCAAGAATTGAAGGAAATTTTAAAACAAAAAAGAGATAATAACGAATTTGAAGATGACGAGGAAGATTATGAGGATAGACCTCGTCGTACCTTTAAATTTAACTTGAATAAAGATTTTGACGATGATGAATTTAATTTTGATACCGATGATATCGATATAACACTCAACACTTATCTTGGTTCTGTTATGCAAGGAGTGTCAGATAATATTAGAAGAAGTGTTGCAAGGGCTACTGATGGATTAGATCGAATGGAGATCAATATTGCAAGGAAAGCAAAACGAGAAGTAGAAAAAGAATTACAGAGAAGTAAAAGACATATGGCCAAATCTGTTCGCCATATGAAAAAACAAGCAAGACAAGCCAGAAATAGTTTTCACGAATTCGATTCCAAAACTAGAATTATCCATATGGAAAAATTGACAGAGGATGAATTAGAAAATTTTTATGAATCTGGTTCAAACCTCCTTGGTGCAATATCTGATCAGAGAAGATTAAATTTATTGAAATTATTAGAGGACGGTCCTGCCTATCAAGGAGACCTCTCCGAAAAAACCGGTGTTAAAGGTGGTACGTTTAAACATCACATGGATCTTTTGATGGGTGCAAAATATGTCTACCAAGAAGCCACAAGAGGTAGATACTTAATTACGAGGCTTGGTGTTGAAGCCTTGAAACTAGCAGAAATCCTTTATCGAAGATTTGAGTTTGAAACCAAATCATCGGCAGCTAAAGTTATGGAAAAAGTATCGGAAGATGAAGCCGAAATTTCAGATACAACTGAAAATGATGGTCTTGATACTCAAGACACAACTGTAGAAACTACAGATGAAAATTTAGATTTTGTTGAAGACATAGAAATTGTAGAAAAGGAGGATGAATTATGAAATTAGATTTCACAAAAATGAAATTATCTGGCAAAGGTAAATATGTTACACAACCTTTTGAATGGGTGGATGATAATTTTAAATTAATAGCGGAAAACACAGTTTTTCATGAAGTCCTTATTGAAGATAATGAGGAGGAAAAAAGGATTGGTTGGATATCACCAGACTCTATAAAAGTCCAGGTAGATTTTACCACTCATACTAATGAAGGCATGATTGGAGAATCAGTACACAATGAGATCAAATCTTTCCTTATCTTTGATATAAATCACCGTTTTGGTCAAAATTTGACTCAAGAATTGAAAGATGTAAACTCTGAAGAATGTCAGGCCTTATTGAATAGTTATTCTCATTATCATGACGAGACTATATTTGGAAATATTAATCTTGCAGATACTGAAGATGAAGGCACAGTATTTATTTTATCAATTATAGAAAAACTAGTTTTTGTTCAATCTCCAAATCAGAGTATTAAAATTGGTGATGGTGGTGTGTATGTTTTAGATAGAGAAAAAGAATCATTAACCTTAATTACTGAGAATGATGGTATTACTGTAATTGAATCTGGAAAGAGTATGGTAGAAATAAATGATAAACAGCATATAAGAATAAATGGAAAAGAATTTGACCCTAATTCAATAATTAATCACATTGCTGAATCGATTAGTGATGCATTTTCTGACTTTGCTCTTTAATTATGATATATTATCACAAATTCCAGTATTTCTCACATTCAGGATGATCTAATATTATGTAATTGTCTTAGTTTCTTCGATGAGTTGGATGCCACTTCAGCTTTTTCTTTTTAATCTATTATGCATTAATTGATGGATAAATTGCTTCTATAAAGACATATAAACGAAGTATGTGATATTCTAGAGCGATAACTTCAAATTCATTTTTTCCAATTCAAACAATTAACTCAATATTAAGATTCTATCCAATATTTTCTAAATTAATTTTCCTACTGTATAGCCGTTAGTAAATACAAAATTTGGATTTATGAATGAAAAAATGATAATTACTATAAAAAATATAGGTAATGGGGTTATATAAGTATTAAGAAGTTGCGACCTAACTTAATTATATATAAGGGGTGACCGAAATTATTATTTTCTATTTGGCGCTAAAAAAAACCTGAAAAATAGATAAAACAAATCATTAATAAATAAATTAAATGCTAAAATAATTCGTTTATCGAACTCAATATTATTATTTGTCCGAAATTCGTAAAATAAAATACTAATCAGGTATTTATTTTAAATATATTTTGAATGTTACACAACTGGGTAAAATACTATTAAATCGTGACAAAATGACTTAAATAGATTCTAATTACAAAATGAATTAGGGAAAATGAGTAGAAAACAATCAAAGAAACTTCCAGAAGCCGCAATTCCAATGCTTAAGTATCTACAGGATAATAGTCCAAAGACTCAAAGAGAAATTATGGAGAGTTTAGATTTACCTACGAGAACTGTTAGGTATTCACTAAGAAGATTATTGGAGCGGGATTTCATTGTCCGAATTGCTAACTTAAATGATATGAGGAGCGTTTATTATCAAATTAATCCTCAAATTGTTGACCTCGAACAAGTAATTGTACAAGAACTTAGTATAATTGAAACTTAATTAAAAATCAAGGAAAAAAAATAAGCAAAAATTGGGCGATAAAGTATTAAGAACGAATTTCGTATATTCAGAATATTGTATGTTACACCTGCTGAAACTGAGAAATTTCCCGTTTTTTGAAGACTTGCAATATTTGTAAAAATGGCATATAAAATTTATTTTTTGTGCAAAAATATGTGCATGAAGGTCGCTATAGAACAATTTATATACTCAAAAAACAGCATTGATTTGCTGAAAATTCTTTCAGCGATTACAAACTAAAAGGAGCAAAAAAAATGATACGTCAAAATACTCACATACGATTACCAGAAAAAGCAATTCCATTACTTAGATTCTTAGAGGAACACGGCCCTAAGACCCAAAGAGAGCTTATTGAGGCCCTCAACCTTCCAACAAGAACTGTTCGATACTCTATTCGTAGATTATTAGAAAGAAGTCTCATTATGAAGGTCCCCAATCTCAAGGATATGCGTTCTGTATTCTATCACATTAGCCCAGAAGTAGCTGATGTTGAAGTAATCATCGCCGAAGAGCAAAGAATTTCACAAAATTAACTAATTAATAAGTTATAAAAACCAAATAAATAATTTTCATTAATCATACTAATTTTTCTAATTCAATATGAATTATGATTAGGTTCATTGATTCTTTCTATCCAATATTTCAAATTTCGATATTATAATTGTTTTTTACTAAAAGCTAATGATCACAATTATCATATATGTTGTTTTGTTTATATGGATGTGAGCCCACCTAAATATCAGAAAATTGCTATTTGGGGCTCTGTAGGAATGGGAAAAACGACTCTTGCTAAATTATTAAGTTCTAAACTTCAAATTAATAATATAATATTTACTGATGATATCATATTTACAGATGAACTTTCAAAAATACAAACTTCTAAACTTCTAGCAGATATTACTGATGGCTTAAATAAATTTAATTGGATAATTGATGGTAATTTAGGAGAATTAATCCCTAGACTTAAAATTATGAAAGAAGCGGATTTAATAATAATTTTTAATATACCATTTTATCTATCTCTAAAAAGAATGCTTATTAGGGATATCAAATTAATTCTGGATCCTAATAAGCATAAAGAGTTTAGTAATTTGAAGAACTCGAAAAATTTTATTTGTAATTCTGTTAAAATATTATTTGAATCAATTGCAATCATTAAAAATTATAAAAGATTAGTCTTTTTCAATTTACTTACAATGGCTAGAAAAAACAAACTAGATCAAAAAGTAGTTATTATTCGCTCAGATGGTGGTCTAGACAAATTCCTTGAAAATATGTAAAATGTTGCATTTTAATCTTGAAAAAACTGATTTTTTAAAGGAAAGAATGGTTCAAACTACGATGATGATAAATTTTTAGTGATAAAACGTGATTCTCCAAAAATATGCAGAGACAAGACTTTTATGCGGTGGCTGATATTACATATATGATGCATGTCAAAGCCTGTCTTGAGTGTAGTATTGGAATGGACTGTGAGAAGCATTCTTTTGAACAAAAATTCCTTGATAATTCTAAGAAAAGAAGAAGTGAAAGATTGTCACTTTCTATAATAAAAACTGTACTGCAAATTATAGATCATTCTAAGAAGTCTAGACAACAAATATTAGATGAAGTTGCATTAAAAGAAATTAAAGCGACAAAACATCAAATTTTCAAGTTACTTGATAATTGGGTTGAAAATGGAGAGATTAAGAAAATTAAAACATTAACAGATGGGAGAAGGGTATTTTATTATAAGAATCCTTTCAATCGAGAAGATCAAACCAATCCAATTTCGGTTTAAGAGATTGTTCAAATAAAATTGTTATTCCGCATTCGTAATTGAATCAATAATTTCATTTTGTTTCATGCCTAAGGCATCCAATTTTTCAAAAACTTCTTTCCAAAGAGGACTTAACTCTTTTGCCATCTTTTGTTCAACACGATAGGTACCCCTTGTCATATCAAAATATCCTACAATAATAGCCAGAGGTAAATAGACAACAACAAATAATAATACATAATGTCTAAATTTAAAGTTATCAGATACTATTGTCAAATTTTCAATTAACAAATAAAAACTGATTGTAACGAAATTCAAAAGACTCATTACATATGCAAACCAATTAGAATGGCCGCGGAGAAAATATGTACGCAGTCTTGAAATATTCAAGAGTTGAGATTTTAATTCTTTTTTCACAAATTTCTCATTCATCCTATATATAAAAAGGTGAATACTTGATTTACAACTTAATATACGAACTATTTCATTAATTTATAGTCAAACTCTATATCTACTTTTGTTCTTTTTTATCAGTATTTGTTAATGAAAGTACTAAAAATGCAGTCACAATAATTACAAAAATACTTATCCATTGAAGTGATGATGGATTTTCATCTAGAAAAATAATGGCTAATATTGTAATTTGAGGCAGCATTGTATTATTAATAATTGTTATCTCATATGCTTTGAGCTGTCTCATTGCATCATTCCATAAGGTAAATGCAAATGCTGTGTTTACAATGGCCAACCATAGTATAATGATAATGTTCTTCCAGCTAAGATGTTCGAATTTTTCGATCATAGTTGCGCCAATAAATAATATTATTGCACCAATAAACATACTAACTCCTGTAATTACAAATGGACTGATAATATTTGATCGATTTACTTGTCTACCAATTATCTGAGATAAAGAATTGGCAAGTAACACCGCAATAAGTACACTACTTCCAAATACAGTTATGTCAAAAGAACTAAACGGATAAAAATAAATTACTCCTCCAAAAATCGCGATGATCATAATTATAATTTGATTCCTATTTGGCTTTTCTTTAAGTAAAATTGTGGAGAATACTACTACTACAAATACTGAGAAATTGAGAATGAAACTTATTGTTATTGCAGGGAGTAATTCCAATGCAACAAACTGAAGTCCTTGTGTTAATGTAATAAATACAAAACCATAAAGTATTAGATCTTTCAGCTGTGCACGGTTTAAATTAAACATTTCCATTCTTTTTTCGTTATCATTTAAAATTAAAGTTAATAAGATCATCGATGCCATTAAATATCGTAAACTTGCAAAATATAACGGTGATATATCTTCTAATCCCTTTTTAATAATAATCCACGATGAAGACCATAATATTGTTACGAAGAATGCTTGAAGAACTACGAAGAAACGACTTCTTATCTTTCTATCACCACGATTACCCTACTTTATTTTAGAGATAACGTCTGTAAGTTTATTTAATCCTATATCAATTTCTTCTTTACTTATATTAAGAGGCGGTCTAAATCTCATCCCTAATTGCCCCGTTGCCAAGACAATCACATTTTCTTTCATCATTTCTGTTTGAATTTCATTTCTCTTATCTGAATTAGGTAGATCAAATGCAATGAATAATCCTTTTCCTCTCACATTTGAAATTAATCCTTCACTTTCTTCTGCAATCGAATGAAGTATACCTTTCATATATTTCCCGTTTTTAGCAGCTTCTCTGACTAAATTATATTTTTCAATAATCTCTAGATATTTTGTCGCTCTAACCATATCCACAAGATTTCCACCCCAAGTTGAATTTATCCTGGAAGATTCTTCAAAAACATTATTTTCTACTGAATCTATCCTGTCTGTCGAGATGAATCCACAAGTTTGCATTTTCTTTCCAAATGCAATCATATCAGGGACCACACCATCAAAGTGTTCGTAAGCCCACATCTTTCCAGTCATACCAATTCCAGTTTGTACTTCATCGTAGATGAGCATTGCTTCTTTTTCATCCGCTATTTTTCTTAATTCTTGCATATATTCTGTTCTGAAGTGATTATCTCCTCCTTCACCTTGAATTGGTTCGATAATAATTGCTGCAATATCATCTTTACGATTTTTAAATTCACTATTAATTTCCTGAAGGCTCTTTTCTTCCAGTGCTTTGATCGCATCTAAGTTATCTTCTAATGGATATGAAATTTTAGGATTTGTTACGCGCGGCCAATCAAATTTTGGAAAATACATATATTTACGTGGATCTGCAGTATTTGTAAGTGATAGAGTATATCCAGTCCTCCCATGAAAAGCTTCTTTGAAATGAAGAACTTGAGATCCTAATTCTTTTGTAAATCCATTTGCAAAATTACTTCTGACTTTCCAATCAAATGAAGCCTTTAACGCATTTTCAACTGCTAAAGCTCCACCGGAGACGAAAAATGCATGTTTAAATTCAGATGGTATTGCAACACGTTGGAAGGTCTCCATGAATTTTTCATATTCATGAGTATAAAAATCAGAATTGCTTACCTTGTTTAATGCTGCAAATTTAAGATGTCTTTGGAATTCAGCATCTTCTGTCGCATCTGGATGATTAAATCCGACTGGTGCAGATGCGAAAAAAGAGAAGAAATCTAGATATTTCTCTCCAGATTTTTCATCTGAAATCCATGATCCTTTAGATTTTTCCAAATCAATAATCATGTCAAATCCATCTAGTAAAATGTATTTACGTAGTGATTCCAAAGCAACTTTGTTCTGAATCGTCATACTAAAAAATTCACAATAAGTTCTAAAGAAAAAATGATCGATAGGANTGCNTANNTTNNATCNNNNGNTTGATTACNNATNTNTNNGAAATATTANAANTTATGTTAANATANTTCANTNTTANTTNGANTTATCAATCTANATTGTCGTAANANATTTATCTAATTGNNTATNCTANTCGTNAAGGTNTNAATNAATGTCATCATCAGATATCCCAGAGTTTGAAAAATCAATATACATCTATGAGGATAAGCCAGTCATATTGACCATGATATCAGGAGGTTTCTTCATTAGTATTTTTTTATATTTTATTTTCTCTAGAGTAGTAAAATCATTTTCATTTCCCGGAAGTAGTATAATCCCATTAGCTATGGCGATAATGGTGTTAATCATTAGTGTTTTAGGTGCTCGTGGATTTGATGTTCAAATAAAAATAAATACTAAATCTGGCTGGATCCGTGCAACCTCAAAAACTCAATTTTGGGAGGGATATCCCAATGACTTAAAATCATTAATTGTTTTACAAAGGGAGAGATCGATGGATAATGATACGAGTTATATAGAATATAAATTATATTTAGAAATCGATGACGGGTCCCATTATGAAGTTCCCCTAATAACAAATCTAGCCTTAGAAGCCATGGAAGTAATTGAAAAAGCCAAATCAATAATCCCAATCAAACATAATTAAGTTACAAAAAAATCTTGTGCGTTGGCTAGATTAGTCATGAGCACAAAATGAAATGGTAAAATAATCATTCCAATAATGTAAATCGGCATGATATATGATCTTGCAAACAAAGGGCGTCCTTGTTTTGTAAAAATATACATCAAAAGAAAATGAAGAATTACACCAGAGAACCATATTATTTCAACCCAAAATGATCCAAGAAATACTCTAACTTCATCTGGGACCATGAATGAAACTCGAAACACAACTGCCAGTGGAAGTGTAGCATAACCCCAATATATTGAAGTATCTGTTATGGGCTTATGTAATAATTTTTTCTTCTCGATCCAAAGTATCATAAAAATAACAAAATATTGAATCCAAAAAACATTATTAAATAGAAAAAAGGCAGTAAGAGCAAATAATAAGGCATTAATTACATCTAATTCTTCATTATTAGACATCCAAAGTTTGTAACCAAAATATAAAAGAATTAACAACAAAGTACTGAAGAAAACGGTTTGAACCAAATTTCCAATAATTACTGAAAAAGTGCTTGAATATGATTCTCTGACTGGAATTGTAGTAGAGTAAAAAAGTATAGAAGTGATTGAAAAACCACTTGGGGGCCTATCTAAATGATAGTAGATGGCATGGTATTTTAAACCTTCAAAATTAAGGAATGCAGCAACCACGAGGACTGGAATTGTCACCAATAAATGACCCAAGAAAAATTTTGGGAATTTTTTGTACTTTGTTTTTAACAAATTCAAACCTATCATAATACTGAATAGCACACCGTACTGTTTAAACAAGATTGATGCCCCAATTAACGCACCAGAAGATGTGTTTTCTCCTTTCTTATATTTTACCCAACCCAAATATAATAAGATAACTGGAATAATATCAAACTGCCCTTTAATGCTAGAAGTAAAAATTATAAAAGGATTGAATAAAATAAATAATTCAACTTGAGAAGCCCGTTTTCTTTTATCACCATCTGAATTAGTTGAGATGGTTGTCTTTTCTTGAACACTTTCATTCTCTTCATTTTTTGGAAAAACTGAATTATGATAATCTCTGTTAATGAGTAAAGCAAGAGCTATATCTCCTGCTATTAATGGTAATTTCAAAAATAACCTTAAAAGATAAGGGTTATCAAAACCTATCAAGTAATATAATGCCATACCTGGAAGAATTGCTAAGTATGCTAATGGAAAATAATTAAATAAATAATGAGGACTGTCTACATCATCATTGTAAATGCTAGTTTTCTCTACAAGTATATCTTTGCCTGCATCAAGAAATACTGGCCCATCTGCCCAATCAATAAAAATTAGTGAAAATATAACGCGTATTAGAATTGCGCCCAAATACATATACGACCTTTGATAAGTAATCCAACGAAACCTTGAATTCTCTAAAGATGTTTTAATGGAGTGCATAAATTCCATCGGGTGATTGATTCGGATTTTTAGGAAATATTAAAAGTTATGTTAAAATATTTCAGTCTTACTTAGATTTACACAAATTGGAATAAATTTTCTAATTGTGTATTCTATTCGTCAAGGTTTCAATAACAAAATTGATCTTTAAGAAGCTTCTTCAGTTAAAATTCTTTTAAATATTTTACCTGTTGCTGTCATTGGTAATTCATCTTTAATAATTACTTTTCGTGGATATTTATATGCGGCCATCTCATTTCGGCACCATTCAATAATTTCATCTGGAGATCCATTTTGATTAGCTTTCAAAACTACATATGCTACAATTTCTTCACCGTGACTTTCACTTGGTTCACCAACTACTGCAACAAGCGAAATGGCTGGATGGGTAATCATCATTTCTTCAACTTCTCTTGGATATACATTATATCCTCCTCGAATAATCATTTCTTTAACTCTATCTACAATGTAATAATATCCGTCTTCATCAACTTTACCCAAATCGCCAGTTTTAAACCAGCCATCGCTTGTAAAGGTTTCTGCAGTTGCCTCTGGTCGATTATAGTAGCCCTTCATTACATGATGACCCTTGATTAATATCTCCCCAATTTCATTTATATCAACTGATTTTCCGTTTTCATCACTTACCATCATTTCAGTTCCAACAACTGGTACACCTATCGAACCAAATTTTTTCTTCATAGATAATCTAGTAAAACAAGCTACAGGGGAGGTTTCGGATAAACCGTATCCTTCCAATATCTGCACCGAAAATTTATTCTCAAAACCTTTCATAACTTCAACAGGAATTGCCGCACCACCAGAAGCGCCAAGTCGTAAATTTGATGCTATTTTTTGCAAATTAAATTTATCAGCATCAGGATAATTAAGCAGTGCCCAGTACATAGTAGGAACACCAGCAAAAAGTGAAACGTTTTCTTTTTCCATAGATGACAGAACTGCTGCTGGATCAAATTTAGCAATTAATACAAGTGTATTCCCGCCCATTATTCCAGCATTCATTTGTACTGTTTGCCCAAATGAATGAAACATTGGTAAGGTGATTAATAAAATATCTTCATGAGTTGAATATGATATTATATTACTTATCATTGCATTGTTGAACATATTCATATGTGTGAGTTCTGCACCCTTAGACTGACCAGTTGTTCCTGATGTATATAATATAACGGCTGTATCATCTGCTTGGGTTATTTCTGATTCAAATGTGGGTAATTGATCTTTCATCAATGATGCCATTGTTTCAGCACCAGAAATTGGACTATTCACACCTGGTGGTGTGATTAACCAAAAATTATTACAACTATCAACCTCATTAAATCCTGCCCATCCCTCTTCACCCATAGGTAAATCTTGGGTTCCGACGAAACAAAAATATGCTTTAGCATTTGAATCTGTTAAATGATACTTTACTTCCCTTCTCTTGAGTAATACACTGAGAGGTACTACTGTAGCTCCAATTTTCAAAATTGCATAATAAACTATAGGGAAATATGGAAGGTTAAGACATGACAAGGCAATATTGTCTCCTTTACCATACCCTTTGGCTTTTAATCCATTTGCAATTTGATTTGCCATTGCATTTAATTGACTATAAGTTAATCTCGTCTCATTGTAAATTACTGCAATTTTATCTCCATATTGTCTAGCACTACCATCTAATAATGAGGCTAAGTTTAACGATGTAGTTTTTACCATAAAATCAAAAAAAAATTCAAAATTTATATAGTTTTGCTGAATCCCATAAAAGTCTAAATTTATTGAAAAATGGGATATCAATGCTAAAATTAATGTTTCGATGGGTAATTTGATACAGAAACCAAAATATTTTCTTACTTAATTTTAATTTAAGACTGTAATTCACAAAATCGATATCTTCGAATATGTTTTCTACCATTAATTAGCATTAAAGTAATATTATATGGCGTAACGTTTCC
The DNA here is from genome assembly GCA_001940725.1 of Candidatus Heimdallarchaeota archaeon LC_2. The sequence continues at coordinate 31,823 of MDVR01000014.1, forward strand.
TAATTTTGATTTAATCATCATTTTGCGAATTTTAATTATTAAAGTGATAAATTATTTTTCATTTTCGATAACAAATTCTTACTCTTGTCAACAATAACTAAAATATCTCGAAATTGAACAGTATTTGTGGAAGGATTGGATAAGGTAACTGTCGAAGCATTAAATTCATTGAAGAACAATCTTCTGGTTTCGATAACTAGTCCCTCAGCAAATAAAATTACATTAGAATTACAAACTCAAGATAAAGATAAAATCTATCGTTTTAAACTCTCTATCGGTAATGTAGCAAAATTATACTATCAAAGATTTGAATCATCCATTCAACGAGAAGGATTTCGTAATTTAAAAAGAGTAAAATTAAGTGCTAATAAAAAAGAGTGGATAAATCAATTTACCACTTGGCAAAGTCCTTTTGCTAAAGAAAGTGGATTCGAATTATCGCTGTTCAATGGTTCAATTCTGAGATTTGTTGGAGAAGACATATTATTAAATAAGGAATTTTTGGAGGATATTCAAGAGTTTCAAGATAATCATAAAGTACCCAATCATGTTGAGCAAACTACAGCAAAAATTATTGCCAACACAAGCTTTCCTAGAAAGAGGAAAACTTCTGAACCTCCAGAAAAAATAAAAATTATTGAACAGAAAGAAATTAGCGATTCAAAAGATTTCACAGATTTTGATTCGATAACTGCAGGAATTGACGAAAATCAAATTGCCAATACCCAAACTGAATCAGAAATTTCCTTTGATAAAATCGAAGAAATAAATATTCAAGAAATTGGAATTTCGGAAGAATCTCTTGATGATTTTAATGTTGAAGAACTTAAAATTGAAAGTAAACAAATAGTAGATGGAGAATCTTCCCATGAGAACGAAGAATTGATCCAAATTCATGAAGTAAGTACATTAAATGAAGAGCTGAATGATGATGAAATATCCACCAATAAAGATACTGACAAAAAATCTGATAAAGTTAAAGTTGACGAGTCTTTAGATATCGAAAATATTGAGAAAACCGATCAAATTGAAATGAGTCATGAAAATGTTGAGATTAAACCCAATGATCTTTTAACTCAGATTGGTGAAAATGAAAGCATAGGTAGAATAAATGAAGATATTTCGACTGATGAAAACAAAAGTAAAAAAATATTAGATTCAAATATTCTAAAAGTTAATGGGGTAACATCTCAAAATATGGATACATTAATTTCAAGTGGATTCGATACTATCGAAAAATTAGCATCTGCGTCAATAAATCAATTGATTAAAATTCATGGAATAGGTAAGGCGACTGCTAAAAAGATAATCCATAGTGCTAATTTACTAAATTAAGATCTTTATCCTATCAATTAGAAGGGTTAACCGCGAAACTTATTCGAAAGATAGCAATATTTCTTATTAACACTTTGAGGAATTCTAAAACAAAAACAGAATGCACTACTGATCAATAATTCATTTCATAAAGAAGTATTTGGATTTTTAGATACGAATATTAGCCAGAATGTAATTAGTTATCAATCAATTCTCTCATTAATACCCAATCTTTTACCTCATCCAGAAATTATAATCTAACGTCTAAAAATTTAAGTTGATATTTAATATACTCAAATTATGTCAACAATAAAAATCCAGCAGCCGAATTTGGTTAAAATTGCAAATTTTGATGAATTAGAGGAGAAAATCCCATTTTACGCATTGGTATTAAATACAGATTTAGTAGTTATTAAATTCGGTGGTCAAATAAGTGTATTATATGGAAGGTGCTTACATCGAGGTGCTTTACTTGCAGATGGCAAAATAGAGGGAAAGAATCTAATTTGTGGTGTCCACGGGTGGGATTATCAATTTAAAACTGGAGTTAGTGAATATAACAAGGATGAAGTTTTAAGAAAATTTAATTCCTGGGTAAAAGACAATGTAGTATGGGTTGACCAAGTTGAAATTGAATCTTTCGAATTAGAAAACCCTCAAACATTTATAGATAGAAAAGGATACTTGGGATTATACGCAGCAGAACATTGGAAAGAAGCAGCAGAACCTGAACTGACTCAAATTAGGAAGTTAGCTGTCAATGGTCTAGTAGGTGAGCATGGTCCCGTTGGGGCAATGGGGGTTTCCAGAGAATTCTTACCAAATTGGTATGATATTCAAATCCTTCCTGCTCAACTTCACAAGTTCCCGCTTTTAGATAAAGAACCAGTTAATACCTCACTTAGAATCGGAAAGAACTCCAAGCAACCTTTGGATCTAGCAATTCCATTATTTGTTAGTGATATGAGTTTTGGGTCTTTATCTGAACCTGCCAAAATTGCTTTAGCAAGAGGAGCTGAAAATGCGGGTACTGGTATTTGCTCTGGTGAAGGAGGGATGCTATCAGAGGAGCAACAAGAGAATTCTCGTTATTTTTACGAATATGCTTCAGGAAAATTTGGATTTGGTTGGGATAAAATTAAAAAAGTTCAGGCATTTCATTTTAAAGGAGGCCAAGCCGCAAAAACTGGAACCGGTGGACATTTACCAGGATACAAAGTTGTAGGTAAAATTGCTCAAGTACGAAATTTGGAAGAAGGAAAATCGGCAATATCTCCAGCCAAATTTGTAGATTTTAAAACTCTAGACGATTTTAAAGCATTCGCTACCAAAGTTAGAGACTTGACAAATGGTATCCCAATTGGATTTAAATTATCTGCGAATCATATTGAAAAAGATATTGAAGCAGCATTAGAAGTTGGGGTTGACTATATTATTCTTGATGGTCGGGGTGGTGGAACGGGTGCAGCTCCATTAATTTTTCGGGATAATATTTCAGTTCCAACTATGGCTGCATTAGGGCGAGCAAGAAAATTCTTAGATGAAATTGGTGATACATCAACTACCCTAATTATTACCGGAGGTTTACGAACTGCACCTGATTTTGTCAAAGCTTTGGCACTAGGTGCAGACGGTATTGCTGTTGCCAATTCAGCGATTCAAGCAATTGGTTGTCAAGGTATGCGTGCTTGTCATACCAATAATTGTCCTGTAGGAATCGCAACTCAAAAACCAAATTTAACATCACGCATTGATATTGACTTATCAGCAAAACGACTTGAAATGTTTTTCAAATCCACTGTAGATTTGATGAAAGTACTGGCTCGTGCTTGTGGGCATAATTCACTAAATGAATTTGAGATAGATGATCTTACAACCTTTAAGAAAGATATTGCTGATCTTACTGGAATTCAATTTGGGGGAGTGAATAAGAAGTAAAATGAAGGTTAAGGATTTTCAACTAATTGTACATAATATTATCCTTTTTTCTTTTAGTACTCTTTAATACAATAACTTCTTTATTATTGATCATTTCATTTCTAATCCTAAATTCAATAACTGAAGAGATATTTAGGAGTTTTGAGAGTTCAGGAGAAATAAAAATCTCCATAGAATCATCAGGATTTAGTTTAACTTTATAACTATCCTTTGGAATACGCTTTAAATTTGTATATTCTTCACTCAATGCCAACCCAGCTATTCATAAAATATGAACGTATAATAGGTGAATTTCATCTAATTTAAAACAAATAGATTAACTTTAATGTAGAGGAAATATTAATAAAATTTCCATATAAACTATCTATAACCTATTTTCCTGTAAATGATAATTTGTAAAATAAACTTGAGTCAACGATTTTATTATTTTCTTAGTCCTCTTCATCAGTTTTTCTTAAAAATTTAGCAATTGGATCATCTTCTAATGGTTCTTTAGTAATAACTAAGCATAATTTGCCTTCTCGTTCCTCCACATATATGATCAGATCATTTTCTTCAATTAAATCTTTTTCCGATTTTTTTGAACCCTTTCCAGCTTTATCTTTGCCTTCAAGCTTCCAAACAGTGGCAATATCACTAGGTATACTTATTTTCCAATTATTTCCGATTTTTCTAGGCGTATAACTACCTACTCTAAATGGAATTAGATGTGAAGCCGAATCTGTTGTTTTCTTTTTTCGAGAAGACATAATTTTCAGTTAATATTATTGCACTCTAAGGGGATATAATAAGGTTATCGTGATATAGAAAATTATTACTGAATTAAAATATTTAAACTAGCCCTTAATAACTTCTATCAAATTTTGCAATTTTATGGCATTATAGTATAAATTTATTATCTTTATGACATACTATCAGAACAAGCCAAGATAATATTTTATACTTTGTTAAAATATATGATAACAGAGAATCACAAATAGTTATTCGTAAGATTGGCCATTGTGTGATTGAATTCTTGATTTTGGTTGGAATCAAGAAAATAAACTCTGAGGACAAACATATGATTGATGATCTATCTATTGAAAATTATGAATTTAAATATGGAAATGAAATTGGCAATTGCGTAACTGAGCATAACGGTGCAACAAGAATAAATACTTTGAATGAATCCAAGTTAAGAAATTCAGGGGAAAAGTTAACAAAGATATTGAAACAGATGTCAAGAGAATTTGGAATAAAAGTATCTCATGGATTGAAATTAGACAATAAATCCAGGACATCATATATTACTCATTTTGTTATGGAATTATCCCATAATAAGAAATTAGGTTTATTTGTATATGATCAAAAACGACATTTAAGTGTTAAACAGGTTCAAAAAGCTGAGAAATCTATTCTAAGTATGGATTTGCAAGGTGGAATGATAATTGCAAATAAAATTGGAACGCCAGCAAGACGTGAGATAGAACGTATTAATGGTTTTTATAAAAATCCAATTTTGTCTTCAGAATATATGGATTCTGTCACGAAGCGTTACAACATGAATTACATACAATAATAAAAATAAATGAATTGAAAATAATTGATATTTAGTTGGAATCTTGCTTATTTGCTATAAATATTAAAGCTGAGAGTTATATTTTACACTCTGATTAACTTATTAAAATCAAATTTCATAAAAGAATAGCAAAAGTATATTTATTACAATTTGTAGTAGGCATAAGGATCAAAAATAAAATGAAGGATGACGATCTTAAGTCAAAGGTTCTAAGTGTAATGACGAGTAAAGAATTAACAGTTCGCCAAATCATGGATGACGTCAATTCTAATTCACATAAACAATATGCATATACCACAATTGGAACAATTCTAAAAAGATTAGAAATCGATGGAATAGTTATCTCGAAAAATAAGGGCACAGACAAAAGAAATCAAAAATTATTTTCAATAGAGGACAATGCTCACAAAAAAGAGGTGTCTAATTTCCTAAGGGGATTACTTCTGAAATTTGGACCAGTTGGTGTAAGACACCTGGGAGAAATGTTAGATACCGAAATTAATGAAGGAGATATAGACCTAATTAGGCAAAAGTTGAACTTGTGAATTAATATGATGATCTACAGCAGTTATCTGATATTTGTGTTTTGCACAAGTGTATTCCTTTTGTCATTTATTTCACTGAGGATATTCAAAAACCTCAATGCAGCTCCAGCAAAAATTTTCTTAGTACTTACAGGGTCATATTCTTTAATGGCTACCAACCTTATCTTAATGATATTCATGATCATACATCTAAATCCTTCAATTTGGTTTTTATTTCATTTTCATGGCTTTATGCTTGAATCACATAAAGTAATAACATCTTTTGCATTTATCAAAGTTGATTATATGTCGGTTTTTATTTTAATAAGCTATCCAATTTTACTATTTCTAATATTTGTAATTTCCCAAACCCTTCTATTATTAACTTCCAGAATGTTAAACGACGATTTAGATATAAAATATAACTTGAGAATACAAAAATTGATTTCTAAAAGTGATTGGCTAAAAGATTGTGATGTTAAAATCATTGAGGATCGAAAAGTAGATGCATTCGCATTTACTCTCTTTAAATTAAGTTGGATAAAAATAAAAAAAATTAATATTATTATTTTAACAACATCCTTAATGGATATTGTTGATAATGATGAGTTAGAGGTTATTATAGCTCATGAATACGCTCATACAAAGGAACTTCATACAATATATTCCAGTGTGCTTGTTTTTATTAGTACATTATTTTTCTTTATACCGCTCTTTAAAGTAACAAGGAATTTGATCTAGAACAATAATGAGATCAAAGCTGATCAAATTGCAATTGATTTGGTCAATAAACCATTAGCGCTAGCCAGAGCTCTTTTCAAACTTTTCATTAATGAAAATCCAATATCCGATAATGTCTCTGAATCTGAAGCTATCACAACATATAACAATAAATTCATAATTAAAAGAATAAAATTACTTATTAGCTTTGCAGAAATAAATAATATACATTTGTAATAGATAAATATAGATTGAATAGTATTGAAAACCTATTGTAATCCATTTCTGTGCTCTACCTACTACAAGTTGTCGTTGATTCGATGAGTATATATACACATTATTTGCATACCATCTAACTAATCCTAATTTAGGGTGTAACTATGAAAAGAATAGCAAAAACAACTTTTATAATGGCTCTATTCATCATGGCAGCGGCTATGTTTACAACAACAGTTCATGTAGCAGTCGCTCAGGATGAACACGACCAACATGGAGGGACTGAATGTGATACTCCAACCCAGACAATTGATATAAGTACAGTTGATGATACTGATTTGAAATTTGATAAAACTGAACTAAAAGCAACTAAGGGTGCATGTGTTATGATCAGATTTTTCAATGTTAAAGCATTTGAACATGATTTTACATTAGAGAAAGAAGATGGAACTCAATGGACACACTTGCATCTTGATAACAGTTTGGACAATGAAACAGGTCCAGCTCCAGGAATGAGAATGGTTCATCTACAAATGCCTGATGAAGACAAAACATTTGAATTCTATTGTTCAGTTAATGGTCACAAAGCTGCAGGTATGAAAGGAAATTTCGTTGTTGGTGAAGGTTCACCATCAGAAGATGATTCTCCCGCATTTGGACTTATTACAGCATTTGCAGGATTAATTGCTTTAATGACAATTGCCCCCATTCTTAGAAGAAAAAATTAAATATCTCTTATTTCTTAGTTTTAACTAAAAGTGTTCAAACAAACAAATTATGAACATACTTCATTCAAATCTAATTGTGAGATATATTCTTTTCATATCTCTTTTTATGATATTTACTAGTGGTTTAATTATCTCCATTAGCCGAGAACTGGATTTAAAATAAGCAAATGTTACTAATGTTGTTTATTCGAAATTAAGTGATCAGGAATATAATTTTGCTGTGACCCTTTTTCATGATGATGAATACATGAATCATTTTGATTTTTGGTAGTATAATATTAAAACGATTAAAGAAGTTACAATAAATCCAAAATTCAGAATACCTAGCAATATGTCAATATTTGACATATAACAAATGTTAATCACGAGGATTCCAATTACATGATACTATAATTAATATATTAATAGACAAATAATCCTATGTGCCTTCAGTTAGAGATCAGAAACGAAAATTGAATAAAGTAGAAACAGAAAATTCTAGTAAAGAAGATTACTCAAAATATAGCACTTTCAGAAAAAAGAAAACTTCTGCTAATAAAGCTTCAAAGGGGTCACAATCAAAAATATTACCTCTTTTCATTGGTATAGTTTTGATTTTTGCTCTTATGTCAGTTACTGGAATATTCTCACCAACTGATTTCTCCCCAAATCAAAACCCTGATCATGAAAATCCCACAATTGATGATACCGATTATAACTTTTCATATACCAGCTTACAAGCAACCGTATTTGCTTCACCAACTTGTGGCTGTTGTCATCTTTATACAGAATATTTAGAAGATAACGGATTCACAGTTAATTTGATAACAGATGTAGATCTTACTGAAATTAAATCGGATAATCAAATACCGATTGATTTACAATCTTGTCATACAATGATATTGAATGGTTATTTTATTGAAGGGCACATTCCTTTGATTGCGGTGGGGAAATTATTAGATGAAAAACCAAATATTGATGGAATCACCTTACCCGGAATGCCTGCTGGATCTCCAGGGATGTCTGGTCAAAAAACAGGTTTATTCACAATACAATCTATGATCGATGGACAATCTGTAGGGATATTTGGTACTGTCTAGATCAATAAGAACAAAATAAACAATAGTTGAGGAAATTATAGGGGTTATAAAAATTAGTCAAAAAACGGTTTGTGGAAGTGAGCTCACAGAAAATTCGGTACCAACATTGTATGAGGACAATGAATTGTACTTCTGTGAAAATGAATGTCTAGAAGAATTCAACACAAATCCAAGAAAGTTTATTAATTCAGATCATTTTTTAATAGAATTGAAAATTATGCAAAATCCCGGTTCGTGAACTTCTAAATCAAGCATATAATTAATTTGTATACTATTAATTGCGCTTAGTCAAGCTTAAACGCAAAAATACATTCGACTAGGAATCAGATAATTCTTAATTTATCCTTTCTCACCTAGAGAATTAATTAACTAAATATTTTGGACATGATGATAACCCAGGAGATGATATTAAAGTCAGGAATGAAATAATAGCGCTAATTGAACTTCTAGATATAATAACCGTTGAGATTAAATTTGCTGATCCAGCAGGACAATATTCTTTGATAGCTGTTGTAATTTTAAATAATTTACCTATCTCAGGAAGTCAAAATTCAGTCTCAATACAAGTATTAAGTCCTGAAGTAGGAGATAATCAAACATTGATTATTGAAATCCTAATTCTAATCTTGTTTTTCTTAAGTTTATTAATGGGACAAGCTTTAGTGGCACAATAAATTTAAAAAATGTAAACCTTCATTCTAACGGTAACAAATAATTTATAGAAATTCAAGAATTTAGTTCGAATTATTCATATTATTAAATAGGTAATCTTTCTCATTTGAAAACCATAGAATTGCTGAAAAAAGGGCAATAAGGTCGGCAATTAAAGTCGGAATTGTATCTAAATTATAGCCCCAGTTCGTATATGTAGGTATGAAACTTATTGAAACTATTGAATCCAAAATCAGACCAGTAAATAGTGAGATACTTGAAAAATAATAAGCGGTCTTTTTAGGATTTTCCCAATATTTTAACCAGTAAGTTATTCCCGCTAGAATAAGAGGTAGGAGAACATACAACTCTTTTCCCTCTTCGGCTTGAAAAAGTATAAAATTATAAACAATAACAAAAGCAAAAATCTGAATTGGAAGTGTACCTTGCTTGTGCCTTCTTAATACCTCATTTCCCGCGTCTTTAAATCTAGATATAACATCTCGAAAAATATTAGTTTCTTCGACCTTAACTTTGTTATTTTCTAGATTATCTTGATTCATATCTTCCGGAAGAATGATTTCAGTATCAGCCTCAATTTTTTCTTCCATTTAAACAACTCATAAACTTGTATTACAAGATTAGGTTTGACCAAATAATAATATTTGGTAGTCGAATTCTTGATTAATTAATTCTTAAGGTGAAATATGACAAACCATTATTTTTTCACAGTCACCATATTATCTGGTTGATTATATGAATGCCCGATTATTGGTCGACTACTGTAAGCTTCATTTATTCTATTTATTGCATCAATATTTAATTTTATTTCAGTTGATTCAATAGCCTGTTCTAACTGGTCAATATTAGTAACACCAATGATTGGGGAAGTTATTCCTGATCGACTTAAAACCCAAGTCAGAGCAACTTGTGCAGGAAAGATATTCTCTTCTTTAGCAATTTCGATAACAGTTTCTACAATATCAAAATCATTATCTCTGAAATATCTAGATTTTAGGTATGGATCCGTCTTATATCTCACACTATTAATGTTCTCATCTCTTTTATATTTACCACTTAAAAATCCACGAGCTAATGGACTCCATGGAATAATACCCATACCTTGATCTATGCAAAATGGTATAATTTCCCTTTCTTCTTCTCTATACATTGCATTATAATGGTTCTGCATTGTACTAAATTTTTCAAGACCTAGTTTTTCTGCAGTATATTGAGCTTTTGCTAGTTCCCAAGCATACATCGAAGATGCCCCAATGTGAAGAGTCTTCCCATCATCAATAATTTTATTTAAACTTCTCATTATATATTCAATATCAGTATTATAGTCCCAACGATGTATCTGATATAATTCAACAAAATCCATTTTAAGCCGTTTCAGGCTGGCGTCAATCTGTCTTGAAATATGAAACTTATTTAGCCCAAAATCATTTACGCCATCACCCATAGCAAATCTCACTTTTGTGGCAACAACAACATCATCCCTTGAATCCTTAAGCAATTCACCAGTAATTTCTTCACATCTCCCTCTTGAGTATACATTAGCAGTATCATAAAAATTAATTCCAGCATCTAATGCTCTATTTACTATCGGCTTTGCCTCATCTAGGTCAAGCATCCATGATTGTGCATTCCCAAAACTCATCATTCCTAAGCATAATCTACTTACGGTAATACCAGTTTTACCTAATTTAGTATATTTCATAATTTCTTAAATCAACTTGAAAGTAAAAATACTGTGTATAAAGATTGAAAAATCAATGTATTCAATAACAAATCAAGTCGTAGTAATTTTGTATGAAATTGATATACCAAAAATAACAAATGTAGAGGCTGCTGAATAGATACAATAGATGCACACAATCTCAAATATTACTAGTTGTACATATAGTAGATACAATATAAATAAGAATCCCATAGAACTGAATATTAAAACTAAATCCAAATGAGAAGAAATAAGCTCTGTGAAACTTTTCTTTTTGAGGATTTTATCAATAGTAGTATCGAAATATAATACCAAAAATATTGTTACATAATACAATAAGCCAATTATAGAAATTGGTATAGACAGAATTTCTGCATACTTGGTTGAATCCAAAAATCCACAATCAACTGTATAGCCAAAAAATTCTTCAACATTAGTACTGCAAGCCCCATTTGCAGTATAGTGAACATCAATTAAATAAAAAGAATCCAGCATCCCAACAAATGAGGCAAGATAAAGCAATATCTTTCTAACTTCCACAATATTTCCTTATCTTTTTACAATATATAGTACTTTATTTTATCACTAAATAATCATTAATTCGTATTAAATTAATAGTAAATAATGGTGATTGCCATGAAAATATAGGAAGGAATAAAGAAGTTTGTTGAATATCAAATAATGATGATTAATTCATTACTAAGAAAAGGATACTTAATTATTATTTCAATCATTTTGATCTTAGTTTTATTTTCTCCAAATCCAACAAGTGCTTCAATTTCGGGTTCTTACACCAATTTAAATAATGAGATGATTCCATATTCAATATATGATGGAAGGTTTTTGTTGGTTGAAGTCTTTTCGACGGAGTGTGGAGTATGTATAGATCAACATCCAGAGCTAGTAAAATTCTATAACGATTTCAAAGATAGTATTGTCATGTTATCATTAACAGTCAATGTAAAGGATACAATCCCAGTACTAAATGATTTTCTTCTAGATTATCCTTCAGCTTGGACAACTGGGATTGATACTGGTAATACATTTGCTTCCCAATATCATATTACCGCGACTCCAACTATGATACTATTTGATAGGGCTGGAAACGATTTAATCACTAAAGTTGGATTTACCAGTTATGAGGAGCTAGCATCTAATATGAACTATTATTTATCCGTTTCAAATCCGATCAGTGCACCTACACCAACTTATGATGGTGGTAATGATGATTCTGGATCTGTGATTGGGGATTTATTTGGCTCCCCGATTTTTAGCATTGGATTCTTCAGTGTTATCGTTATAATGGTATATCTTAAAATGACTGGAACAACAAATCAAGGAATTTAATTAGTTTTTATAATATTTTTTTAACCTTTGAGGAACCAATTCAAAAAAGCGTACTAAGTCGACAATAGATTTTATTGTTGAGGTTTCATTTGGTCCATGAACATTCCATCCAATGGCACCAATATCAATTGTTTGGATATCATGTTTAGCAAAGAACCTGCCATCTGTTGCTCCCCCCCTTTCAGCACTTTTATCGGGATAACCTAATTCATTCAAAATATTGGTGGTTGATTCCACCAAAGGAGAGTTATCGGGAGTAGCAATGAATCCAATTGATTTCTTAACAACCATATCAAGGTCCCAGTTAATTTCATCTAAAATTAAAAGAAGCGCACCATCAAGCTCTTCAGCGTTTTTATCTAACATCGCCCGAATATCAATCTCCATATTCCAACTGTTAGCTTCATTATGTATCACATTTGCTGTTGAATTTATCCCGTAATCTGATTGAGCCTGAGTTTCAAAAGAGATATCCATAACTTTAGATCCAAATTCGAGTAAAGCCTTTAGACCCTCATCAAATTCATGTTCTTCTCCCTCATCGCTAGGTATAATATATTCCAATTCTATTTTATCTGGTACAACATTTATTTTGACAAAACTTCCGGAAATAGAAACTGGAAAATATCCATTTTCTTGCAGAAATATCATTCCCTCTTTTAAACAGTGGATATCCTTTTCCTTTTTGTAATAAGCTGCATGACTGGTTAGTGAACTGACGATATTTGTTTGAAATATCTTTTTCTCTTTTTTCCCTAATACTTTTCTGAATGATTTTTTTGAAGATATAAATATATCAAATACGTTTCTTCTCCTTGTAATTATTTCCATACCTGCTGCATCAGCAGTAATTACGTACAAAGGTAGTTTATTTTCTCTTGCTAGATAATCTACAATAATTTTAGTCCCATCCTCACCACCTATTTCTTCATCCCCGGTTATTGCAAAATAAATTGAAAGATCTGATTTTGCGATTTCAGGTAAAGCAATCATCAAAGCCGCAATTCCACTTTTCATATCTGATACACCCCTTCCTTTTACAATTTCTTCACCTAATTCTTCATCAATGATTAAGGTTCGAGGATCAGTTTCCCATCTATCATCCCATGGAACTACATCAACATGCCCGTTAAATAAGATCGAAGGTTCAATACCATCTCTATGTGCTAAAATTGAATGATGCCCTTTTGATTCAAAGTATTCAACATCAAAATCATATTTTTTAAGTAAAGGTTCAATTTCTTTTTCGAACAAATCCTTGACCTCCTTCCCTGGTAAGTTTTCATTTGTTCGAGTATCATACCTTACCAGCCTTTCCAATAATGAAATAACTTTGTGCACAATAAATAAAATATTATTTGTTCTATTAATCATTTTATGTGAAATCAAACTTAGGAAGAAAATTTATACTATTTTGAAAGAAATGAAAAATAACCATATAAAAACAAATTTATTAATATTATAAATTAAAAAACTGTGAAGAAAATTGTGATGATAGGATTTATCATAATTACATCATTGATAATCACAGGTATTACTTCAGCACAATTCTCAAGCATTACTTACAAAAATTTGAATAATAAGGATGTAAGATTATCAGAATTTTTAGGCGAACCCTTAATTGTGGATGCATTTGCAACATGGTGTGAGCCTTGTAAAATTGAAATGGGTCATCTAGAAGAAATTTATAAAATCTCAAATAATGAACTAAACATCTTATCATTAAGTGTTTCAGCCGCTAGTGAAAGCATTGAGGAAGTGGAAGATTTTCAAAATGAATATAATGCACGTTGGCATTTTGGAATAGATCACAATAAGGAATTCACCGAAGAATTTCAGGTAAGTTTTATTCCAAGTATGTATCTATTTGATTCAAATGGAGTATTAGTTAAAAGCTGGACAGGAATAACAGAAGCTAATGTGATTATTGATGAATTAAAATCCTCTTTATCGTTAGAATTAGAAAATGTTGAATACAATGCATTAGATGGAATATCAGAACAATTATCCTCAAACAAACTTTTTCAATTAACAAGTTCCTTTCTTATTGTTACAGTTGCATACGTTATATTTGTACCCACCAGCACTAAAAAAGTATTACCTGAAAAAGTCTAAATCATTTAATCACATGAAATAATGAAATTTTATTGAAAAGATAGTTGTTTACCTTGTTCTGATTCCATTTGAATCTTACTTGGCTGACAAAGTTTGAACACAAAGTTTTATACGTTTTTGTTAATTTTACATTTGATACTAATCAATAGTAGGTAAACAACTTGGAAATCGAATTTTACAATATTTTAAAATCTGGAGCATATGAAAAAATGAGGGTTACTAAGTTCTCATTTAAGGACACAAGAAGGATAGTAGTTTACAATCCATTTGCAAAAGAATTATGGCAACTAAATGGTTCTAATTTACATCCTGAATTAATACGGCTTACAGATTATGCAATGAACTTACTCAAAAAAGATTTAAAAGTTAGGCATAGAATAAAAGTTGTAAAATCAGAGGATTCGTTAGCTAAATTTGAGTATTTGCTGAATTTAGCAAAAAATCCTGAACTTGCAGAGAAAGAAGCCAATGCTCCTGAGAAGAAACCAGCAAAAAAACCTTCTAAAAAAGCAACTAGGAAGGCTGCTAAAAAACCTACTAAGAAAAAAGTAGTGAAAAAAATTCAGAAGGAAGAAGTCAAGAAAGAAAGCAAAAAAAGCCCAAAAAAGAAGCTTCCAAGAGCTGAACCTTCATCTGTGCCTCAGATTAATTTACCAACTCCGAGTAAAAAATCAACTTTGGGTATTGCAAAAGGTGATTTAGATGACGATGGATCTCCTGTCAAAATGGTGGAAGAGTTTCAAATTGCATATTATGATGCATCTGGTGGTGCTAAATTGTTAATTGAAGAATTAGAGGACTCTATTAGTGAAGGTGAAGGTCACACATCTTTAGTTTCTCACATCCAATTAATAAATGAGTTAGTTAAGTCAAAATCATCAAATGCAAACGCGAGAAAGGAATTAGAAAAATCAATTATAGAACTCACAGATGCATTATTTCCGTTACCAGCAGCCAAAAAACCTGTTAAGAAAAAAGCAACCAAGAAAACTGCTAAAAAACCTGTTAAGAAAAAAGCAACTAAAAAAGCAAAAAAAACAACTAAGAAATAACCTTATTATCAAATAATGAAGAAAAATAAATTTATTTCGCAGAAAATCATGTACGTTTATCTAAGCTTAAAGCTAAATCAAAATCACGTCGATTTTATTAAGGAAATATCACCATGAGCAGTCAACCTAATAAAATCGGTAATTCAATTGATTCAGATATTATTGATAGAGCAAATATGATGTTTTTTGAAGATGAAGATTCTTTTCCTTCCGAATCAAAAAATGCATTTAATTCTTCAATAAAAAAAGGATGGTTGACCCGTCAATATTTTAGTAAAGGGAGACATGACCTCGTTCTACCAGCCTGGCTCCTCGGGAAAATTGGGCCAGATGGTGAAGGGCGTCATGGAATATCTGGTATACCGGTATTGAAAAACTCCGATTTAAGAAGTTATTCCGCGTTAGGGAGCCCAGATTCAGAGGAAGAGCCTGTTGTTGATCATCGTGGAGGAATAATCCCCGTTCCGGGATCATATACGCTTATGTTTGGAACTCTAATTAATGATAGGCCTTTCTATTCTTCTGAAATCGGTAAAGTTCGTATTGAACTAAATGAAGAAGGTTATCCCATTGTGAGTGTTTATTGGGAATTAGAAGATGGAGATACAATGGTTTATGACTTATTCGCAGATTGTGATGATAATGATAATGAGATGCTTACTGTTTCTGTTGTAAGAGGTTTTTCTGATCATCAATTATTTGTTACTATTTGTCCAATGGATCAAGATGGGATCACTGAAATATCTTCTATTGAATATGATCCAAAATCTTTGATATTAACAATGGATAATCTCCCTCAAATAAAAATCAGCAAACCACCAATTAGGGTGGTTACTATCCCTGTCGTAAAGGGCCATGCTGGGAGGCAGATAAATCAAGCGGCAGCAGCGTCTACCAGTGTTGTATGTCCTGCAAAACTTGGATCTTGGGCAGCTGCATTTCCGGTTAGAGAGAGTCCAACTTTAATCATCCAATTAACAGGAAATAATATTGAAGAATTGGAAGAATTGGATATGGATGATGTAGAACTCAAATGGGAGGAGACGATGGAAAACATTCCGAAAATTAATACATCAAATGAAAAAGTTGATCGACTTTTCAAATCCAGTGCTTGCGTATTGAGACTCCTAGCAGATGTGAAAAAATCAATAATTACTGTCGGACCTTCAATGCAAGAAGAAATTTGGATACCAGCTTTACCCTTTCAAATTCTGGCTTTAGATAGATTAGGTTTTGCTGAAACTATTAGTGAAGCAATATTGGACAATGTTTATCAGGTTATTGATGCAGGGGGGCTCACAACCCAAACAAAACAGTGGGATAGTCAAGGAGCTTTAATTTTAGCTATTGCAAATCACTTTTATTATACAAACGATATAAATTGGCTTGGTGAAAAATATTCAGGGCTCAAAAGAATAAGTGATTGGCTATCTAGACAACGAAAAAGGACGGATAAAAAAATTGATAATTTATCGATTCCGGGTTTATTATCAAAAGGAAGCCTTTCTTGGTATGATCCAATGTATTGGAAATACGATTATTTCTATTCGCATAATTTTTGGTGTGCTGGTGGTTTAAAAGCATTAATGAATTTAGCTGAGCATTTAGGTCGACATGGTGAAAAAGAAAAATTTGAAATAGAATTAGAAAAGTATAAACAAGATCTTGATGATTCCATTACTAATGTCTATCAAAATGAGTATTTACCAGCTGGACCTCTACAAAGGGATAATGCAGGGATGATATTTAATCTCTATGCTTTCTATCCTTTATCTCTTTATCTTCCTGAATTCCAACCATTAGCGAAAACTGTGAAAAATCAATAATTACTGTCGGACCTTCAATGCAAGAAGAAATTTGGATACCAGCTTTACCCTTTCAAATTCTGGCTTTAGATAGATTAGGTTTTGCTGAAACTATTAGTGAAGCAATATTGGACAATGTTTATCAGGTTATTGATGCAGGGGGGCTCACAACCCAAACAAAACAGTGGGATAGTCAAGGAGCTTTAATTTTAGCTATTGCAAATCACTTTTATTATACAAACGATATAAATTGGCTTGGTGAAAAATATTCAGGGCTCAAAAGAATAAGTGATTGGCTATCTAGACAACGAAAAAGGACGGATAAAAAAATTGATAATTTATCGATTCCGGGTTTATTATCAAAAGGAAGCCTTTCTTGGTATGATCCAATGTATTGGAAATACGATTATTTCTATTCGCATAATTTTTGGTGTGCTGGTGGTTTAAAAGCATTAATGAATTTAGCTGAGCATTTAGGTCGACATGGTGAAAAAGAAAAATTTGAAATAGAATTAGAAAAGTATAAACAAGATCTTGATGATTCCATTACTAATGTCTATCAAAATGAGTATTTACCAGCTGGACCTCTACAAAGGGATAATGCAGGGATGATATTTAATCTCTATGCTTTCTATCCTTTATCTCTTTATCTTCCTGAATTCCAACCATTAGCGAAAACTGTGAAATGGTTATTAGATAATTATGTGCATGATGGTGGCTTATTAATAGATCAACCTTGGAATGCATTTGGAACTTATCATGCAATCCTTTTAGCACAATCATGTCGATATTTAGATTTAAACACCGATGTACTCTCAATTATAGAATTTTTAGTTGCTAATGTAACGAATTATCAAGGATGGGCAGAAGGTATTTCTCCATTGTCAAGAAAAGGATCGGTTGGTGATTCACCAAGTGGATTTACGGCAGCAGAATGGGTTAATCTTATTTTAGATTTATTTGCTGAACAAAAATTTAGTGGTCCTCCAATATTATTGAAAGGAATGCCTATAGATTGGTTAAAGAAGGGAGTAAAAGCTAATGATTTAATTCTATTCTTTGAATCTACTCTAGATATTGAAGCTATATTGAATGGAGAAATCTTGACTATAAAGTGGGATTATAAATCTAATTCAGATTCATTGCCACATTTGTTTTTACCTTATCCATTGAAATCCCCAGATCAATCTATCGTCACAATTGCATCAAAGGAAATTATCCTACCTTCAAAATCTGGTAAGTTAGAATTACAATTAAATCTATCTTAAAGAAAAAATAGTATAAAATTAATAATTAATATATAAAAATACTATAAAAAAAAAATATTATTCAATTGTAAAATAATAGATCAAAATCTTAAATACTATACAGTTACTGTTAGATTTGTTATGAGCAATTTGTCCAAAAGTCAAGAAGATGATTGTGCATTTAATTTCGCAACCAAGGTCATAAGTCCTAAATGGAATATTAATATTATTTTGGAATTTATCACCCAAGGCGGATCATTAAGCTTCAGTCAAATTTCAGAAAGAATTCCTGAAATTAGTCCCAGAATGTTATCTATGAGAATTAAATATCTAATTGAAAATAAAATGTTGTCAACTATTGAAAATATTGACAAACCCAAGAAATTAAGATATGAATTAACAGAGGGTGGTATTAAACTGGCTGTGGTATTGAAAACAATAAGAGAATGGAGTATAGAGTTTGGTACTTGCACCAATGAAAAATGCATTAAGAACTTATGCAGACACGGAGAAGCAATCACTAAGCTATTAGAGCTTAATACAATGAATTAATTTCTTCTACGAAAAATAAGGATTATTAGTATTATTGTCAATAATAGTGATGAATTTAGAGTAAAAAAATCTCTGTTAATGAAAGTAGGTGGTATCAGTATAACAAACTCGATAGATTGTTCCATTGTGACTTTGCCTAAATTTATCCCGTTTGAATCAACGTACTTGTTAGCATCTATTCGGTATTTGTATTCGAACAACACACCTGTTTGTTTTTTATAGCTCAACCTAATGTCAAATTCTCCTTCATGAAAAGAGCCATTCAATAATTTATTTTGTACATTAGGTAAATTTGTGGGTTGATCTAGTAGTAAGTTTTCTATTTCAGGATTTAATTTGGAAGAAAAATCAAAAATAATCAGGTCCTCTTCCATAATCGGCATTGACCTAAAGTAAACAGGAATATCAGAAATGTTTCTTACGCTTAATAACTCAGGATATGATGCCTTAAAAACGTCAATCCATTTTTCAGTTCCCTCAAAAGTTAATGGTACTAGAATTGGAAATGAACCTGCTGGATAATAATAAGTTTCACCCCCAACCAATTGACTTTCAAGTAGTACAGAACCTTCAAATTCAACATCTCCATATCCAAAATATGTATAATTATATCCTAAGTTGTGAATAGAATTTATTTTGAATTCAGTCACGGGTAAGTTATTTTCTTTCAGTAATATAGTGTCGTTGATATTTATGTCAACAGAATGTATATACGCAATTCTATAATCATTTGCTGGACCCCAAACAGTTATTGTAGCTCCACTGGAGTAATTAATTGAATTAAAAAAAATCGATATTATAATAATGGAAACGAAAATAATTCGATTGTTCTTAATCACCAATTAAAGAATATTTTTAATTAATATAAATCATTATCAATAATAGAAACTTATGTAACTTTGATATCATGTTTCTTCAATAATAATTCAATTTCCGCAAAAGATTCCAACTTTACCACTGCATAACCACCTTGATAAATTTCGAAGTTCAATTCATTTACTCGGTTCCTAATCTGATTTGTAATGAAGGGGCTTGTTTCTTTTTGTGGAAGAATATAAATTCGTTTATCTTCTTCATCAATTAGAATTACATCATGCGTGGATTTGATAAAACCAGTATCATTATATTCATATAATTTTTTATCTTCAATCCAAAATATTCTCAAACGAGGCCTAGCAACCAGATCAATAATATGGTTTTTTAGCTTAGTTGCAAAATCAAGGGTCAGTTCAGCAGTTTCTTTTATCCTGGATAAATATAATTTCAAATATGGCTCAATTAAGCCTGAAGCCCTTCTGATTTCGGGTAACTGATCTGTCTCAAATATCAACACAATTCCAACTTTCGAACCATGTTCAATTAATCTTTCATCTTGAGCTCCTGAAGCTTTTATAAATTCAGAATAATAAAGAGATTTTAGATCCGATGTTCCTTTCACAGGCAATGGTCCAATCATTTTACTTGCATCTGAATCATTATCTTCTTCCAATCCTGCTAGAGATACAAGATGCAGAGCTGTAATTAATGCGTTATCTTCTGGAATATCTGATAGGTTTGCGATTACGTCTGGCCCAGAATCACCTACAACTGTTACTATTAAACCTTTTATAAGGGACTTATCGGGATGTAAATCGACCATTAGAAAACTCCAAAAAGTAGATAATCACCTCTGATAAATGAGCTTAAAAAAATCTTCGTGATGACAAGTTTTAGTAATGTATATCTAAGCCTAATTTTAATAAATAGTTTAAATGGTGAAGATATACAATTCAATTATTAATAAATTTATAAATAAATGTTCAAAATATATATTTCTAGATGTTAAATTTATTGAGAAAGCATATTTCTAGGATTATTCCAAATTTTTATTCAATGAGTAATAAGATTGATTCGGAACAATATTAACATTGAATTCTAGATTTAAAAAAATTCTGTTTATGTAATTTTGTTAGATTACTAGTGAAAAAGAGATACTTTTAAAGCAACCAAAAATGCGATTACATTGTAAGAGAATGAAACGAAGTACCATTTTGTTTATATTTATCGGTCTTGTTCTAGCATCTTCAGCTGTTAATCATGTACAAGGTTTTTCTGCTGATACTATCTTAGTAAAAGAAGCTGTTACAGATCCTGTTATTGATGGATCAATTGGTTTAAGTGAATGGGATTCTGATAAATTAACACAAGTTTTAGATTTTTCAAATTTTGGATTCGATGAAGGCCCAGTAACAGAGATTACAATTACAATTGTTGCCCTAAGAAATATAACTCATGTATTTTTCTTAGTCCAATTCGAATTGAACATTAATACAGGTTATGAAACAAATGCTTCTGTTGGAATAGCTCTATCAAACAATAATATTGCTGGAATGGATAGTGTTCCTGATAGAAAAGTAATATATCATAATTCATCTAACGATGAAACTGGAACTTTTGATCTTAACTTTTGTTCTACTTGCCCACAAGGTGGTACTGATCAAAGACCAGGACAGCTTGATGAAAATGGGGAAGGTTTCTCCTCAAAATATGGAAATGACACAGGGTTAGATTATTTTGAAATTGCTTTTCCATTGATCGGTGTTGGTACAGAAGATGTAAACTTTGAAGAAGGAACATTTTTCAAGATAGTAATAAATCCGTTCAAAAGTTTATTTCATGAAGCTATTGGACATGGTGGAATAGCTACATCTGAATTGGAAGTGGTATTCTCATCAGAATCCCTCTTTGAAAGACCAGAAGGGCCCATGGATGCCCTTTCGAAAGTATTTACAGGGTTATTTTCTTTTATTGTTATAGTAATGAGTCTGCTTCTTCTAGTTTCTGCAAGAAATGATAAATTTGCAGAAAAATTCATGAGAGTAAACATTACTGAAAAAATGGCTAACGAATCCATACTAATGGAAATTGGATATTATAATAGTTCATTTGTATCATTATTTTCATTATTTTATTTCTGGTTATTAGCATTAATTACTGTAGTTTATGGTTGGTGGTGGGCTAATTGGGGATTAGATGGCCTGTTAATTAATGGACCTGCACTAATTCTTTCCACTTATGCGATGTATGATTTAGTTAGAAGGAATCATAATCCTCAAGATATTCCTGAGGAAGAAAGAAGAAATCTAGGAAGAGAAGTTGAAGAAACCAATGCGTTGTGGATTTTTCCACCACTATTCCTCGGACTTGTTTTATTCATGTTAGTATTCATTGGAATTGATGTAATAACTTAAATTTTAGATTGAAGATTTGTTTTATTTTATTCTATTTTAATTATTCACGTATTTCACACATTTTTTTTAAATTTAACATACGATACTACTAGTGTGAAGTTTCGTAAGATAATGAAAAGTAAATTCAGATTACGTTATGCTGAAATATCAGATTCAGATTATCTGAGCGAACTTCAAATGGATTATTTGGTAAAATATTCAACTTATGAGGTTCCAAAATCACCAGAAAAATATCGATTAATGATAGGAAGTGGATTATTAACCTATGAACGAATCATAATAATAGAAGATACTAATCACATACTAGGATTTTTGGAGCAAAAAAAGGTAAATCCCTTTCAGGTCAGATTATCTTATCCTTATGTACTCATAGATCATGAAGATCGTGAGGAATTGCAACTTAAATTATTAGAATTCACAATCGATAAATTAAAATCAAGTAATACAAGAATAATTAATATAGAGTTCTCAAACAATATTGAGAATGCAGTTCAATTACTAAAATCATTTAATTTTACAAATGCAAGATCAATTTTTCAGAGTTGGGAAGGTGAAATAATGCCTGATGACACAATAGATATTGAACCATTTGATATTAGAAAAGTTAAACCGACTGACTTAGATATTACATATGAGTGGATAAAAAGCCAACTAGATCGATCTAGTCCATTATTTATTGATAAAGACACATTTGCTTCAATACTTCACAATCCTAATTCAGTGATAGAAGGCTTCGCTGTTGCAACAATTGATGATAAACCTGTAGCACTAATAAGCAGTCTAAAAGAAGAAAATTCCGATATCGTTATAATTTTCGGACCTTTTTGTGATGAAAGTTTTATTAATGTCAGAATCCCATTATTGAATGAACTATTTCTCTATTACAAATTAAAGGGTTATAATTATGCTCGAATATTAAGAATCAGAGAATTTTACAATGATAATGAGCTCTTTACCATGTTTAATTTCGATAAAAAGGAAGAATATCTAACTATGTCAAGATTAATCTATTAATGTAATTTCGACAATCCTGTAACCTTGAAAACTAGCTATTAACTATCTTTAATAAAAAATTCTTTAAAACTAAGGTAATTTAAATAATTTATAGAAAGAAAATGCAGGTTGATTTGAATAGGATACTTACAATGGTAAACGATATTGCAAGCCTAGTATCTTTCCAAACTTCAAAGCAGCATGCATATGATATTGTAGGATTATTACTTCAAGAAATTGGAAGCGCGGTTAATGCAGATTATACTTATCTGACTTTCACAATGAAAAATCCCAATATAAAAGAACAAAGATTTTCCCGTTCATTTGGGATTCCTGAAGAGCAGTGTATGGTCTTTAATAAAATTATTGCAGAAATTATTTCAAAGGGAGACCGCGAAGTAGCAAATCAATATTTATTTGATTTAAATGAATCCGATGGCACTGCCAAAATTTATGATTTAAGAGATGTTAAAACTGCAATTAGAATTCCAATTTTATCTTCAGATTTATTAGATGGTTTTGTCTACGCTTATTTTTCTAAAGAACAAAGATTTGAACCTGAAATTTTTGAATTTTTATCCTCCTTAGCAGGATTAATAGCAAATACATTAATTTCAAAGGAAACGTTCGTTACAGAATTTGATCTCATTCACACCCAACAAGATTATTTTCAAAAATTATATAATTCAGTCTTGGTACTTGACGAAAATTTATTCATAAAAAATGTTAATGATGCTGGTGCAGAGTTATTAGGCGGATTTAAACCTTCACCAGATTTCCAATTCAACTTATCAAGACATATTTCTGAGGAGAATTTAAGTTTAATATTGAGCATTTTGGATGATCTCAAAACAAATGAATTATCAAAAGAAATATCAGTAAAATGGATGATTGATCCAGAAAATGAAGATGGAATATTAATTAACGTTGTTTTCGGATTTACTAAGTTAGAACGTTTTGGAAATTTTACAGAATATCTAGCTTCAGGAAGAATTACTCAAATCAAAGAGAATTTAACAATCAAATCACGATCAAATGTAGATTTTGACTTAATGGGAAGGTTGTTGGAATACAAAGCTATGTATTTGGAAAATGCATACGACACCCTTAAAATATTTAAAACTGAATTTTTCCCTGCAGCTTATGTTATGCTCGTAAATGAAATGACAGGACCGTTACCATTGCAATCATCTCCGGAAAGTGATTTAATGGGAGTAATGCAAGAAACGATAAGAATCTTTGCAGCAA
>MDVR01000015.1 GCA_001940725.1 Candidatus Heimdallarchaeota archaeon LC_2
ATCATTGAACCATTTGGACACTTAACAGTTGACTTAATTAATCAAAGTTCATTAATTGGAGAAGCTGAGAAATATACACATTATGGTAATTATTTACAATTAAGTGGAAATGCAGAAGCTATTGCAATTACAAATAGTGGCCTAATCACGGCTGCTACTTATACAAATCCAACTACAGGTGGGAGAGTCTTAATTTCATCATCCAATTATTGGATGGATAATTTAGGAATATTAGGTGGCTACATCGGAGCTGGTTTCAATAATCGAATATTGGCTGAGAATACAATAGATTGGTTGAGTCAAGAATCTAGGGTTATAAAAACGGCTCAAATTATTACCTCAACTACTATATCTGGAAGTTTTATTGCTTTTGAAAATAAATCTATGACAACTACAATTCCTCAACTTTTTATCGAAGGAAATAGCCAAGTGTTATTTGAATCCATCGTACCAATAAATCATGGTAATGGAACTTTTAGTTTCACCCACTCTTACTCAGGTCAAGGTATTTTTAGAATAATAGCGTTATTAGATCGCGATTACATAGTTTGGGAAATTATAGTTGATGAATTGGGACCTACGATCAATCCCCGTAATACCAATGCAAACGGGTCAAGGTTTAATGATGAAAATTTTTATTTGATAGATTTTATAGTTCAAGATGATATTTCTGGAGTGAATCCTGACAGCACAATAATTCGAATTGAAAATAGTATTATAGACGCTGATATTTTATTTAATGAAGAAGCAGATATTCTCACCATTATTTTAAATGCTATAGACTTTCAAACTAAAGATTTAGGAGAATTTTATCATCTTGAATTATCAATCTCAGACAAAAATGGCAATACAAGTATTTATCATTATTACTTCCAAATTGGAGAGCCAATTAAAACCAGTGTAATCCCAACTTCAAATACATCTACACTTATTCCAAATAATGAATCAAATAATAATTTCGATCAACTTACTATATTGATATTTAGTGTATTAACTGTCATAATATTTGGATTATTATACAAAAACTACACTTTAAGAAAATCCAATTAATTAACTACATCAATTTTTATTCTTTTTTATTCGATTTTTTAAAAATTTTTTATAATTTTTCTTTTTATCCCCTTCTTTGTTCTGTCTTGATTTCTTTTTCCAAGACCCTCTATTAGATTTTTCTGACATCTTGCTTTGCTTATTTCTCTTTCTAGATTCCAATTTCACCCCTAATTTAGTTGGGAGTGGTTCCTCATGAACCGATTGAAAAGGATTATCAATAGCTCTTGGTATATGAAAACCCAATAATTGTTCAATCTGTGGGAAATATTTCCTTTGATCATTTTGACAAAAAGAGATTGCAATACCAGATTTACCAGCTCTTGCTGTTCTACCTATACGATGCATGTAGGTCTCAGGTTCACTTGGTATGTCGTAATTAATTACATGAGAAATATCATCGACATCGAGTCCTCTTGCAGCAAGATCTGTAGCCACCAAAATTTGAATATTATTGTCTTTGAAACTTTTCAAAACTCTTTGTCTTGATGCTTGAGATTTATTTCCATGCATAGCTTCAATTGAATATGATTGTTTTTGTAATTTGCGAGCTAGTTTATCAGCTCCATGCTTAGTTCTTGAGAAAATTAGAGTTTTTGAAATATTGTCATGTTCAAGAATATTTTCAAGTAAAGCCAATTTATCTTCTTTCTCCACAAAATAGATTTCTTGTTTAATTTTGTTTATTGGAATTGATTGTTGATCTCCTGTTACATGAACATAGTTTGTCTTTAGAAATGACTCTGCTAACTTCAGGATAGCTTTTGGCATGGTCGCAGAAAATAATAGTGACTGTTCCCTTTGAGGAATTTTACTTACAATTCTTTTGATATCTGGAATGAACCCCATGTCTAACATTCTATCAGCTTCATCCAATACTAGTATCTGAACATGATCAAGAGAAATATATTTTTGATTAATTAAATCTAATAGCCTACCGGGTGTAGCTACGAGAATTTGAGCATCTCGCTTTTGCAATTGGTCAACCTGATGTTTTTGATTTACACCACCAAAAATTGTTATTTGTTTTATATTAGTAAATAGGCCATAATTTTCAAAGCTAACTCCAATTTGAATTGCTAATTCTCTTGTAGGAGAGAGAACCAATACATTAGGCAATTTCTCATGTTCCAATTTCTGATTCAGTAAATTGTTTAAAATAGGTAAAGCAAAAGCTGCTGTCTTTCCAGATCCTGTTTTTGCAATCCCTAATATATCTTTCCTATCAATAATTGATTGAATTGCTTGATCTTGGACAAGTGTAGGTGAAGTGTATCCCACTTTTGTTACACCTTGATTAATTAATTCATGAAATCCAAATTTATCAAACTTATTGGGTGAATCCCTATCTTCAGACATCTTTTCCCCCTCTTGAACTTTTTGAGTAGAGACTTCTTCTATCATTGGAACCTGTTGTATGGCGATTTTCTCATCCTCTATTTGTTGAGTTAAAGGTTGAAAAGGTGATTTTTTTTCAACTAATTGGATATTCGTACCTTCAGGTAAATCAGTGGGCTCATTAAGAAATATTTTCCCTTCTTTTACCACTGCATTATAGGATTTTTTCAAAATACAATTTCCTTTTTGTTTACCTTATTTAATAGGCTTTCATTAAGAACACATGGTTTTCATGTTTTGTAAATTAATAGAAATTAGATTTGTTTGCGAAATATAATTAAATAGCTGGGATTATTTAATGTCAAACTAAATCTCAATTCCAATTTCAGAGGATGAAATGAAATTAGTGATTTCGTGAATAACTGATTCGGTTCTAGGGACTCCTCGATGACCTAGGTTTGAAGTTATAATTAATTTTGAATTCCGCATCGCCTTATGGATCAATTCGGCATCTAATTGTGGGATGACTTCATCATTTTTATCATGTACAA
This sequence comes from Candidatus Heimdallarchaeota archaeon LC_2, assembly GCA_001940725.1. The sequence goes on from MDVR01000015.1 coordinate 2,940, forward strand.
TTAGTGTTCGTATCTTCTTATCGAAATTCATGTTAATTGGGGATAGTTTAGCTCTGTCTATTCCTGATAGAAGGACAAGCTCATCAATAAATAAATCTTGTAAAACGGAATTAATATCTAATATATCAAAAAATGGATTGAAAATTGAATTAATATTTGTTGGAGCGCTCAGTAAAACGAGGTTTTTTATTTTAAGTCCTAATTCCAATGCTCTAATTGAAGTTGGTCCTCCAAAAGAATAGGCAATTATTGAATTAAATGGTCCATACAGTTCTGATAAATGTTTCACCAACTCTGAAGTTTCAACTAATGTAGTTTGTTTTCCAGACGATTGACCATGAGCCGGATAATCAAATGCAACTACTGAGTAACCAGCCTCAGCTAATTGATCAATTAAATATCTGAAAATGTATGAATTTGATCCCCATCCATGTGCAAGCATTATTCGTGGTCCTTCACCTTTGGTAAAAACAAAAACATCTTTATCCAAGAATTGAATGAATTCTTGTTTCCCTGAATCGTAATATTCAAGCTGATCGGAACGTAATGTAACCCTTTGTGGTGTAAGGAATAATTTTGTGACTAGTTTTGCAGCTCTTTTCTTAGAGATCTTGTATAAAACCTTGATATAAGTTCTTACAACTTTAATTGAAAGAGGGATTTTTTTTGATTTCATTTGTTTGATATAATCAAATTCTGTTTGTGAGTTTTTAGCGACCATTTTTTATCTACCTACTGATAGGTAAAATTTAATTATATAAATTGATTCATGATACGTAAAGTAATTCGGGAGGATTCATCTACCAATTAGTAGGTCAGTTGAGTGTAAATCGAAAATATTTAATAAGAACACTTATACAGTAATATTGCAATAATGAGCATAATAGTTAAAGAAGATACTCGCAAAAGAATATTGGATACTGCATTAAAATACATTCAATCTAAGAGTTATAATTCCTTTAGCTTTGGAGATATAGCCAAAGAAGTGGGTATAAAAAAAGCAAGTATACATTACCACTTTGAATCAAAAGAAATATTGGGTATTGCAGCTATAAAAAATTATAAAGAGAAAATTTTCTATTTAACCAAAAAATTAGATAAATCAACTGAAAATCCATGGGAGAAATTAGAGCACTATTTTGGATTTTTCAAATCAGGTTTGAAAAATGAATATGTTTGTCCTGCAGCTGTATTAAGTGCCGAAATAAATAGTATTCCTAAAGAGATGGAAAATGAATTGAGGACTTTGTTTGATTATTATATGGAATGGTTAGCAAAAATACTTGATTTTGGCAGAACAATAGGTGAATTTCATTTCCGAAAAACATCGTCGGAGATGGCTTTATTCATTTCATCAGCAATTGAAGGAGCAATGTTATTTGCCCGAGCCTATGGAAAACCTAATCACTACGATATTACAGTAGAATCTATTGTCGAAATGTTGCAGGATTAATTACTAATTCGAATTATTAATACTAGTCAGAATCATTAGAATCATCTAAATCTTCCTTTTTCTCTCCCATAAGATCCTTTATCATGTCAAAATGCTTTGCTAATTCCCTTTGAAAATCACTTTTTTCACTTTCTTTGGTCAAACGAAACTCCATCCCAGAAACTTTAGAAGGTTCTTGGGTTGTATCAACATTATAACTCGATTCTGTTACTTCTCCATCAGCACGCAATAAATCATTAGTATAGTTTGGAATAATTTCTTTAAGTATCTCTTCAACTACCGAATCCATATTATCAGAAAATATTGATGTTGCAAATTTGGTAATTTCCATGTTAGGGAACTTATTAGCCTCTTTCAGGATATTTGACGCTTCCAAAAGGTTAAATCTGAGATCATTCATCTTGTCTGGATCATATTTGTGAATTAAAACAAACACTCTTGGAACTTGTTGCAAATTTTTAATAGTCATCAAAATTTGAAGCAAATATTCTACTGAATCATCAAATCTTTCACTATCTTGTATATCTAAAACATATATCAAAATTGAAGTGTCGGCAAAAACTCTATGATCTTGGAAATATCTCGATCTATAAATTTGTTGACCACCAAGATCCCAAAACACTAATTTATGTCCAGCAACATTATGAAATTTTCTTTCTATACCTCTAGTCGGCATCATTTGGACTAATGATTCTAAATCAACATTTTCGATAACGGATTTATAAATCGAAGTCTTCCCCACTGCAGCCAATCCTGCGAAAATAATCTTATGAATTTTCGGGTCTTTTAAAGCCACAATTCAATATCTGCATTACTAGATTAATTATTTTTGTTAGATCGTTAATTTTGAAATCATTTTTCAATGAAATACTGTATATAATTCATTAATAATAGTTTTTGAAGTAACAATGGATGAATTAAATAAAATATTAATTGCGTTTAGGGCAGGCTAAACGCAATGGTATTATAAAATTTTCTTGATTCGCTTGATTTCTTAAGATTAATTAATTATTTTTCCAATATTTTGAAAATAAATTATTAAATTAGTCCAACATTGGAACTCAGACATCATTTGGATTATCAGAATTTAGGTAATAAAAATCAAAAAAATCAAAAAATGGGTTGGGTGTTTCTTCATAATGGGATGTTAGTAATTGATATTTTATTGATTGGGGGAATAACATATGTTTGGTCAATTTTATTTTTTTACGACATTGATGAATGGAAGTTCAGTTTTATGAACAATGACATTAATGTACAAATCATTTTCATTTTCCTAACTGCAATTGTATCTCCTCTCACTTTTTTTCTTTGGCTATTCAGAAAATGTAAGAATAGAGAGCATCTAGCAATAATAATAAATTTACTAATTTACACTTATTTTCTTATCCCAATTATCCTTAATGATTACAATTTATATTATTATTTAGTTATAATTTTTTCAATCGGATCAACAATGTTAGTAGTATTAAAGCTGATTTGGAATCTTTAAATCTAACTACATAGTGATTACGGCACGATACTTGAGTTTAGCATTCTTCAGGGCGTCAATTGCAACATTAACTTCATCTAAGTGATAGTCCTCAATATATGCTTCAATGTTATATCGTTCGGCAATCTGTAACATCTCAACGATTTCAGATCTTCCTGCAATGACAGATCCCATTATGCGTTTTTGTTGATACACAATGGAACTATATGGGATTTCGATCATGGGAATACTTGCGAGTAGATTCATAGTTCCTTTAGGTTTTAGTAATCTCATGTAAGAACGAAGATCAATTGGTTTATTCACAGTATTGATCAGAATTGATAAAGGATTTTCCAAATTCTTTGGAATGCCTTCACTTGTGACTATAACTTCAGTTGCACCAAGTTCGTATGCGAGTTCAGTACGTTCTTTCATATACTCAAAAACAGTTACCTTATTTCCCAGTTTACTAGCAAATTGAACAGCTAGATGGCCAAGTCCACCGAGACCTAAAACACCGATTTCCTGACCAGAAGTCATACCTGCTGCTCTTAAGCCAGAAAATACAGCGGCACCCGCACATAATAATGGAGCTGCTCCTTTAGAATCCAACTTTTTTGGTATAGAAAAGGTAAATCTTGAATCGACATTGATGTGACTTGCAAATCCACCATAATATTTTCCTGCTGTGGTCTGGAAATTTACCTGACAATAGTTCTCATTTCCAGCTAGACATTCCTTACAGGTTAAACAGCTTATTCTTTGCCATCCAACACCAACTCTGTCCGTGACTTTGTGATTTTGAACCTCAGACCCAATTCTAATTATTTTCCCAATTATTTCATGACCTGGTACTAATGGGAATTTAGATAATTTCCAGTCATCATTCAATAAATGGATGTCTGAATAACAGACCCCACAGGTTTCTACTTTAATTATACATTCATTTGGCCCTGGCTCTGCAATTTCGAAGGTAAAATCCTCTAAATCAGCACCTTTTTCCATTGCAGCCATGGACTTGACTTCCATAATTAACCTAGATTCTGATATATCTATTAATCAATCGTAGGTAAAATATTAATTAGTGTATAAATTGAAATGACAAATTATAAGACCAAAGTTTCCTTTGGTAGGTTTCTAGATGATAACGTGAAGTCTGACACATTAACTCTGGTTTTATTGAATAGTTCAGCCTCCTACTCATCCAATATTAATGATGTCAATATTTTACCCATGGAATCAGCCTTCATTATTCCACTTCCACTACCTCCAGAGCTAAAGTATAAATTTCCTAATTTTTTCACATGTTCAATTACTGGAGATTTATCAATTGAATAGGCATACATACCAGCACTTGGTTTCTCAAGTTTTGATGTCTCATCAATTTCAGTTGGGAAATATTGATTTAGTACAGGCAATACGTTGGTGAGATAGAAATCAATTTCAGCTGATGGATTGTCAAGTAATGGATTTTCTAAGGTATCATTTGGTATTCCTTCTGGAACTCGTGTTTCGAACCGTCTACCTATGTCATCAGAACAACCAACATCAATACTCATAGCATCTGGGATTGGTTTCATGAATACGCCCCCTACTGGTAAAATAATAAATGGAAACGTATTGAATCTGTTATCAAAATGAGAATTCTTAACCAAGTTTTCCATGTTCAATATTCTAAATAATTGACGTTTCTTGGATTTAACCCATGTTCTGATTCCCAGTGGTTCAAGAAGTTGATTTACCCATGCACCAGTAGTCATAATATAATTCTTCGATTCTATTAGTGTAACTTCATCAGTGTCCAAATTTCGAATTTTTAGACCTCCAATTTCCATATCTCTCCAAACAGTCGGAAAGAAATCCTCATCCAAAGGTTGTCCTTTCTCTTTTAATAGAAGTTCTGTAACCTCTGTATCATACAAACAGGATCCACCCATTTCCTTGAATTTTGATTCATAATGCCTAACCAACAAATCAGGACTCAATGAACCACAATTTTTACCTAAGAGACCGAATTCAATATTTTTGATTGGAAAATTAATCCCGTCATCTTTAATTTGATCTCCAAAGGTCATTTTTAATGATGGAAGCATTTGTTGTAATTCATTTTTTGAATAAATTGCATATTCAACATTGTTTAATTTTAAGAATTCAATAAGCGAAATTTTTTTATCTTTTGATCCGACGGAAATGGTTTCCTCCATACGACTTTCCATTTGTGCTTGGGTCAACAACCAAAGATAACCAATATCTTTCAAATCCAAGTTTGTTTTTTCACTGTTTTCAACATGTTTAAAATAATCAATACTTGAATTACATAAGTTAATATTGATCTCAGTTTCAAAGACGTTTCTATAACAAGCATTTGATTTAATTGTATTTCCCTGTCCAGAAGTAGAGTATTTATCAATTAATAGGATTTTCGAATTTGGTCTTCTCTCTATCAAGTTTTTTGCGGCTGATACTCCAAATATTCCAGCTCCAACAAAAACATAGTCCCATTCTGTCATTATATGGTTTAATACTAAATGTCTGAATTTTAAACACGATGTCTCTTATTCGAAAATAATCTATTTTACATGAACTATTTTTTGTATATACATTGAGTAAATTATTGAAATTTGGCTTCAATACTATAAATAGTCAAACCATGTAATAATAGAAGTTGCAATCCAAAGATTGCAGAAATACAACTTACTGCCTTTGTAAATAAGGTGTAAGAGGACTAGGTAAGTGTCTACCTGTGGCTTCTTCTGAAAAGAAGAAGAACGGAATAGTGAGAAGAGTACCGAAAACCAAAAGGTTGTCCTACCCTGTTAATTCAGGAATGCTGGTACTCAGTTTACGGGCTGAAAATGATCTGTCAGTAGTTAAAAATCACGGGAAAACTGACTTTGATGATCCCAGCAGGATGAGAAGCAGAAGGAAGCACCGTTCCAATTGAACAGAACCTATTTCAATTGAACCTTTATTGTAAAAACAGAAAAGGGAAAGTGATGGCGACATCAGATATAGGGTAGCAGAACGTGAAGTAATCATTTTTTAAGAAATTAGAAAATGTATACACAAAAATGATCATGAACTATTTTAATTAGATGATACTCTAGGAAGTAGCAAACGATTATAAACTCCCATAATGTATGGAATATGTATATTTAAGAAAATAAGCATTCACATCGCCACTGTTCATATATTTATCAAATAAGATTAAATTAAGCCATCATTCATTTATATAGATGATTTTTTAGTAGATACGATTTTTCGTACTAAGAAATTCCCTACTATGAAAATAGCTACTCAATTATTTAATAAGATATAATTAATACTTTCATATCGGAACTATTCGATAGGATAAAACATTATGTCAGCAAACGCAAACGCAATGGATAGAATGCTATCTAAAATGTCCAAGATGTACCCTATGATGATTGTCATGGGACTTATGATCGTGGCCATTTCATTTATTATAGGTTTCGTAAATTCCCAACTTGCAGCAGATTATTTCTCAATTGATAAAACAACGAGAGATACTCTTGCAAGCTCAAATTTACGAGATGACAGAGGAAGTATTGAAAGTGTGGGCCTATGGTTACCATATTTCAAATTCTTAGGTTTAGGTTTACTCCTTGGTGGTATAGTAATGGCACTAAGAGTAATTATTGATAACCTTAGGGATGTTGGAGAAGAAGTTTTGAGTAATCTCGATGAAGCAAAAAGGCCAAAACTGCCCACACCACCATGGTATGCATTACTCATGCCCATGTTAATGATGGTTGGAGAAATTATCTTCATCGTTGCATTGATTATCGCCCTGGGTCTAGCGTCAAATGCTAGAACATTATTTGGTGATAATCAAATCATTGATATTGACACAAATGCAGGATTAACCAGTGATCTTTCAGATATTAAAACAGTTTCAGCATGGCTTGTACCACTAAAATTCTTAGCAATCGCAACTGAATTTTTGGCAATTGCTATCGGTTTAGCAACCATCATTTATATTTTGAGTGCTCAAACCAAAACTTTGGATAAAGCATTCAAAGTCGCAGAAGGAGGCAATTAATTATGTCAGAAAAAACAAAACAAGAAAAATTTGCACCATTAGCATCCGCCAGTGGTCTAATGATAATCATGATTGTCTTCATAATAGGAGCATTTGTTTTAACCCCACTTGCATCTGAATATTGGGGTGACGCTACCAAAGCAGAACGAGATGCTGCTCCAATTGGTGATCCTCTTCAAGATGATCTTGAACAATTATCATCTACACCAAGATGGTTAGAACCTTTCAATTTCTTAGGTCTGGCCCTAATGATGTTCGGTATAGCTTTACTATTCTCAACAATACCTGAATTACTTAAAACAAGGGGTGCAAATATGAAAGCTGCATTTCCTAAAATTACTGGAGGTAATAAATAATGGCAGAATATAATGAACCAGAAGATAAAGCACCAATGCCTTTTGCAGTGGTCGAAAAAATGATGCCCATGTACCCAATAGTAGCGGTCATGGGTTGGATGATTGTGTTAATCTCATTTCTTATAGCTTTTACACAAATTTCATCAAATCTTGAAGATTGGTTTGCACAAACCAAACCAGTACGAGAAAGTGATGCGTCACTAGTGGACACATGGACAGACATTCACGTTTTAGAAACATGGGTAGCTAACTTCAAGTTCTTTGGACTTGGTTTGGGTTTAATGGCTATTGCTATGGCTTTGGGTCTAATTGCATTGAGACTAAGAACAATGGCCTATATGGTTAATACTCATCTTTCTCCTGAGAAAAAGATTGATATTCCACCAAAACCAAAAATTGTCAGATTGATGCAAGGATCTGCCATGATGGGAATTATGATCCTTATGATAACACTAATTCTTGGATTTGTGTTCGCCTTTGGTCAAGTTTCTGATTATTATGGTAGCGGTGTACAAAATCCTACTCTTAATGGATACTCAGGAAGTAAACTTGAAGACTACGGATTTATAAGATCCTTTGGTTTCTGGTTAAACACTCTACGAATGGTTGGAATGGGTTTCTTGCTACTTGCAATCACTCTTGCTCTAAAGGTAATACTTGGAACACTTGATCTTCAAAACAAAGAACTTAAAAAATTGTAAAGAAATAAATTAAATATAAATACTCACATGTTTGGGGGAAGTAATTCCCCACTTAATATATTCCCAAAATAAAATATAAGCAAGTTATTAATAAAATTTGTAAAGGAATGATTTTAATAAATATGTCAATAAAATTGAATTATGTCAGAAAATAAAGTTCATGTGGTGGAAACCTTCGAGGATAAAGATGAAAGAAAAGCTATGTGGCATAATACAATTACAACAGTTGGGCTAGTTACCTCTCAATTAAATGGTAAGGAAAATGTAATGGCTTGCGAATGGGCAATTCAAATTAGTTTCAATCCACCGTTATATCTTATTGTTGTTGGAAAATCAAAAGCCACTGCTGAATTCATTATTAAGACAGGGGAGTTTGGACTTACTTTCGCTTCAGATGAACAAGCAACATTATCCCACGTATCTGGGTCCTATTCTGCCTACAAACATGATAAGATTGCGACAAATATTTTTCCACTACAAGCCGGTAAAACTATCCTTGCACCGATAATAAAGGAAGGCATGATTGCTGTTGAGTGCAAAGTCATCCAAATGATAGAAGTCGAAGGGCGTTTTATTTTTATTGGAGAGGCGAAGTACGCAGAATACCGTGATGACAAAAAGCCCCTATTGTACCACGCTGGTAAATATTTCTCATTAGGAAAACAAATACCAAAACCTGTTTTAGATCTAGATATTTGAAATTAAGAAAAAAAATTTATTAGGAATAATTTAGTATGGAAATTAATATTAAGTTATTTTACATAATTAAACTAATTATGAAATCAATTCTTTTTACTTCGTAAATTTGGTATGCCAACTAAGGAACTAAGGACCCATAAACTAGTCATTGCTGGTATGGGAGCAGTTGTATCTTCAAAATTACTTTCAATAGGATTTGTATCCTTGGTCCTTTGGAATTCAATTTCAGAAATTAATAAGGATTAATTTTCAAATATTGAGTAATATAAGAATTAAAGTAATTTTCTCAAGTGCAGAAAGTTCTATTATTAATTAAAAAAAATGGGAAAATGATGTATTCAAATAAAAATAAGTGTGTAACAAAAATATAATTGCATTAAGGTGAATTTAAAGCCAAATAAAATGAAAAGAGATAAGGATTAATTCATGCCTGCAAGACAAATATTGAAGATTACACTTCTCGGAGATGGTGCAGTTGGAAAAACAAGCATGCGCACACGTTTTATGGGACGAGGATTTACACCCACTCATCTAATGACTATTGGGGCTGATTTCGCTGCAGTTGACAAAACGATTAATTATAACGGGACTGATTATCATGTCACCTTTCAGATCTGGGATTTAGCAGGACAAGCTCGATTTACAGAAGTGCGGGCTAGGTTCTATTTTGGTTCTCTAGGAGGCCTATGTCTTTTTGATATTACCAACCCTGAAAGTTTCCAAAATATCTCCAATTGGATAAATGAAATATGGAAAAATAGTGGAACTGGTGCAGTTCCGTTAATTTTGGTAGGTAATAAATCAGATCTGCGAGATGGAAAATCTGTTCAGGTGAAAAAAGTTCAGGAATACTGTGATCAACTAACAAAAAATACTAGAGAACACGGTTTTGATGTTATTTATATTGAGACATCTGCTAAATCTGGAGAAAACGTTGATAAAGCATTCGATGCCTTAGGTAAATGGATATTGGCTAAAAGAGCCTCAGAAAGAAAATGACTTGATATTTTTAAAAATGAATGAATTAGGTCAAGAATTAATATGTTATAATTATGTATCAAAGGCTTCGATTTCGTCAAGGTCATCGTATGTCTTTCGTACAGCTTCATGGACTTGATCTTCGGTTTTTGCACCAGTACAAACAAGGTTACCAGATTGGAATAATAGTAAAACTGTTTTTGGAATCGGTAATCTGTAAATTAGACCAGGAAACTGTTCTGGTTCATACATGCTAGATTCCAACCACATGGATGCTAATTCTAAGTTAATGGTTCTTTTGTTGAAATTACCAGAGGCGACAATATTTTGGACTATAATTTCAGGGTCTTCATCAATAGTGGTTCCTGAATCCCTTAATATGCCCATAACTACATAAACTGCTTCATGAACCATATCTGTGCTTTTTGCACCTGTAATTACAAGTTTTCCGCTTGAAAAGACTAATGATGAAATCTTAGGATTTTTTGTCTTGAGAATTAATCCAGGAAATTGTTCAGGGTTAAAAGACACAGTAAGGACATCGTCATCAATCAATTGTTGATAAATACTTACCAAATTTATACTAGTGAACAAATTTACTGAAGCAACACAATTTTGAATAATAATTTTAAATATCAAACCATCTTCTTCATTTTTAATTTCAGATGGAGTTGGTATTCTGTTTTCGTTAGCGATTAAGGCGGCCGCCTCATCTGCTATTTTTTTTGCTTCCTTTTTGGATAACTTTTTGGTTGTTTCCTTTTTCTTAGTCATCTAAATAACCCAACAAGCCAAAAATTTGAAATTCATTTATAAAGGTATATAAGTAAACTCTAGAAACTAGTTCATTTTACAATGAAACATAGTTGGTAGATGTCAACAAACATAATAAAATTTCTTTCAAATCCATCAATCTTAAGATACTAACTGACCAATGGTATTACCAGCTAATGAGCAATTTATGAAATATACTATGGAATTTACAAGTAAATTCTTCATTTAAATGCAGCAAATTTGGCACCCATCTTTCAAAGTAATATATTTCTATTTAGAATGCATCATCGACGCCCATTCCGCTACCACCTTTAGAATGGAATTTTTGATCGATACAAACTGCTGCAAGACATGTTATGAATGGACTTAACTCACCTGATGATTTGATCTTGAAGGAATCTCTTATGGAAAATATTTTTTTATCGACCACAAATGCAAATTGTCCTGAAGGAGAATATGCATCAAATTTGTAAGCAAATATTGATGATCCTGAGGGGTAGATTCCGTTTGCAGTTTCAATATGAAACCTTTTACGGAAGAACATTATTAATGGGAAAACTATGGTTGCGTGAAGGTTTCCTTCTGCATCTCTTAGTTCCCATTGAGTTCTCCAAATATTACCTTGTATACTCCCTAAAGGAGTTCCATCGGGGCGTTCAACATATAGATAAGGTCTAAAGAAATTAATAAATTTCCTTTTAACCACCATAAATTCATTTTCCATTCCATCAGAGATTTTGTATGTTGATCTAATTGCAAAGAATTTCTGAACTACTTTGAACTCTATAGGTTGATAAGTCATTGGAGCACTTGGTGCTGCAAATCCAGATTCTTGTACTACAATATTTTCTTGGATATTGTTTCCACAATTTGTACAAAACTGTGATTTATTATCATTTTCTGTTCCACAAAAAGCACAATACATAATTGAAGTGAATTTACATCAAATATAGGCTTATTGAAAGACTTTTAAAATATTATTTGTTAAATCTTAAACTTACAGAAATTTAAACAAAAATTGAAAATTATATTTGCAAGATCTGTTCATTCAAACTATCTGATATAGTTTAACATTGTTCGAACTGAGTTCTCAATACGAACATCGAAATCTAAATTTTATCGATTTTAAATCTCCCGAAGTCAAATTACTTATACTACGGAGTTAAGGATTTAGTTAAGGATACAAATGGATATTATGATGCAAGAAGGTGAATTCAATTCTAGTGAAGATGAATGCCCCTTATCAAAAGCATCTCTATTATTAAGTTCTAAATGGGATTTAATTGTCATTAATAACATACATAAAAACAAAGTAAGATTTTCTGAATTGAAAGAGAAAATTTCATCCCGTCTTGATAAGCCTGTTACTGCTTCTTCATTGTCAAGGATACTTAAGAGATTAGAAATTAATTCAATTGTTAAAAGAAATGTAAAATCTAATTCTGGTGAAAGTATCGAAATAAGTTATGAACTCACTCAACAAGGAAAAGATTTGCTTCCTGTGATTAAACAACTTCAAAATTGGGGTGAAAAATACCTACACTCAAATCAATAAACAAATTATCGAATTATTACTAATTTTTGACAAGTTTTTATTTTTCATTAATGAATTGAAATAATAATTAAAGTAAATAGGGTTTTATTAAAGGGTAAGTGGGTATCAACAGTTAATTATTAAAATGCGTTAAATGTAAAGATATCGTGATTTCATTAAAGCTTGCATTACTATCAGTCATCCGGAGACCTAAACAAAACCTTGCTGTTATAATGGGAATAACCCTTGGTGTAAGTTTATTTGCAGGTGTTCAAATTGGAGGAGATTCATTATCTGCAGGATTCGTCGCCTTTGCTGAACATGGTTTAGGAGAAATTGATGCAGACGTTTCAAATATATTCACCCCTCTTTTTGTAACAAGTAATACTTTGTTAGAAGAACAAGGAGGTGGGAATCCATCCCAAGATATTTTGAGTTTGATGAAAACAGATGGAGATCATTTAGATTATATAGATTCGATATCACAGCGTCTCACTCTATCAATTGCAATACTGGATGAAGAGACTGGTTCAGCAGAGATTGGGCAATCACTTGTTGGTTTGGACAATAATGAAACTGGGTTTGGTAATTTATTAAATTCTAATAATGAAATATTAGAAGTTTCAAACTTAGGTCCAGGTGAAGTTTATATTGGGGCAGCATTATCTGAACTAATTTTTAAAGATGGATTAGCAAAAGGAAAGAACCTTACAATTTCAACATCAGTTTTCAGTGTACCTCTACCCGGAAATGATTCTAAAACTATCCCATTTGAGTTCTCAGTAAAGATTGTTGATATATTTGAGGATATGGAAAAGGGACGAGAGGGGTATGCAAATTTTATTGCGACTAATATTCTTTGGCTTCAAAATAAAATAACTTCTGCATTTTCGAATTACCGAATTTCTCACCCAACTGAATTAATTACTGGATATGGAAGTCGACCAATTTCAAGTTTAATTATTAAATGGAATGACGAAGTTACACTGGGTACAGAAAGTCAAGAAGGTCTGGAGTTAATTCGAATCAAATTTGCATCTATAATTGGACAAGATTTGGCAATTTTTTATGATTTTACAGATACTAGAAAAGATTTGATTGACGGAATGAAAGCTGCAGTAGATCAAATTAAAGTGATTCTTAATGTGTTTGGTTCATTAATTATTCTAGCAGGAATTCTAGTAATTATTAACATACAATCTATGGCATTGGCATCTAGAGAAAAAGAAACAGGAATTTTGAGAGCAATTGGTGCCAAACGTAAACAAATTGTGATTGCAAATTTAGCAGAAGCGTTAATGTTAGGTGTAATTGGATCTGTTTTGGGATTGCTTGGTGGGTTACTCTATGGGAAAATATTGGTATTTTTCATGGGGTGGTCATTCGGATTTCCAACCGGAGATATTCCTACTGTAGTCGAGAAATCGACCTTGTATTCTTCATTTATTGCTGGATTTTTAATTTCTCAAATAACGGGGATAGTTCCTTCTATTAATGCATCTCGTATCAATGTTGCCCAAGTATTGAGGGGACTTACAGCACCAAATGATCTTAAATTTGGTAAGAAATCCCTTTATTTTGGAATTGTTATTACGATCTTTGCAATTTGGAGGGTATTGGGGTTAGATCCAAATCCAATTTTTGATGGAAAAAGAGCTTTTGAAGATATAGAGGATACAGAAGCAGTCTTCTTACCAATTGCTTCTTTAATTCTTGGTCCATCTTTACTATTTGCTTATTATAGGAGTAAAAAATTAGGTATTACTGTTTTCGCTTTATTTATCTTAGTTTGGGCAAATTACAATATTTTTGTCATTTTCAAATGGATAAAAACTGGGAATGGAGGCCTGATATATGTTTTATATCTCATCGTATCATTGGTAGTTGGTTCTATTATTTTATTTGGAATGAATTTAGCATTTGTTTCTACTGTTGGACAGAAAATAACTTCATTCTTTGTTGGATCTAGAAATTCGCCCTTGAGAGGTACATCAATGGTTGCCTTCCAAAAGATGACGAGCAAAACAACGCGGAGTACCTTAACCTTTGCTCTGTTTGCGACTATTTTAACATTAAACATTTTTATCGGGACGTGGTCTTTTAGCTTTAGATATGGATTTGATCAAGTAGTAGTTGAAGTATCAAGTGGGTCTGACATATTAATTTTTAGTGATACTCCAATTCCAGACAGTTTAAATTATAGCCAAGAATTAATTGACGAATTTGATGATGCCTCTACTGATATTCGATTCATGAGGGATTTCTCTATTACAACAAATACTTTGACGGCGTATCTTGAATTAGATGGTGAGGAAGATTCTGAATGGGATACGCAACTTGTTGTGGTAGATAGAAATAGTCTTTACGGCAAAGATAATGAAATAGATCTCAAATTTAATTTACTTGATAATAAAACAAGTGTAGTTACATCCAATGGGACTGAGTTTGAACTATATGAATCTGATCCACAAGATCCTGCATTTACTTCAGAAGATGAACTTGTCTGGGAATCGTTTGTGAATAATGAAACTTTAGTAAATTCTCAAGGTAATGAACTTCCCATGATTATAACTAGTTTTATTTTTGAAGCTGACAATTTCAACTTCAAACAAATAAAGTTCCCCGGTGATTCAATATTTCTAAATCTTACGGGTGGAGGTGTTCAAGAATTTATTATAGGTTCTATTGTTAATAGTAATCCATTATTAGATTTTAGTACACCCACAGATGGGCCCCCCACATTCAATAGTGTTTGGTTTGTTAATGATTATTGGGGAGATAGAGTAGAAGGACTTGCACAGTTAAGTGGATTGTCAAATATATTTCTAGGTAAATCTAGTGAACCAGATATAACATCAAATAATATTGACAGATTGATAACTGATATTGAAATATGGTCAAATCAAAAAGATGGTGACTTTAGAAAGAAAAACAATGTGTTTTATGGTATAGTAGGGGTCCCAGTTTATGATATTTATGAAGTACAACTTGAAGGTCAATATAGATTTTTCCTTTTCCTACAAGCTTTTGTCAGTCTCGGATTTGTGGTAGGAATTCTTGGATTACTCGTAGTGGCATTCAGATCAGTTGCAGAGAGAACTAGAGAAATTGGAATGTTGAGAGCTCTTGGATTTAGAAGAGTTGATGTTGTCATCAGCGTTGTCTTGGAGTTGGTTGTAATGTCCTTAATTGGTCTATTCATTGGATTTATTAACGGAACCATTTTGGGATATGCGCTCACTGATATAAACTCAGGAGGTAGTGCGAAATTTCTGATACCATGGTCCTTGTTAGGATTTTACGCAGCATTAACCGTTGGTTCAGCAATATTAGCATCTATATTTCCAGCAATAAAAGCTTCGAGAATACCTCCATCAGAAGCTTTGAGGTATACGGGATAAGTGATGAGACATGGTTAGAAAAGTAATGTTAGAATTAAACAATGTTTCAAAAATTTTCAACAAAGGAAAAGATAGTGAAATTTGGGCTGTTAACGATGTTAATTTGAAGATTTTTCAAGGTGAGATGGTAGCATTAATGGGTCCATCAGGGTCTGGCAAAAGTACATTATTGAATTTAATAGGGGGACTCACCCCTATCTCAAAAGGGACTATCTTTGTAGATAATCTTGATGTTGGAAAGATGGGTGAGGAAAAGCGTTCTGAACTTAGAAGAGATAAGATTGGATTTATTTTTCAACACTTTAATCTACTAGATTTTCTTAATGCCGAACAAAATGTTATGTTGCCTCTTCTCATTCAAGGAAATCAAGAAGATATTGCGCGTCGTAGATCTACAATGTTATTACGAGAACTCGGATTGGGAGGACGATTAAGACATACTCCTGCAGAATTATCTGGAGGTCAAGAACAACGTGTAGCTATTGCTCGTTCTCTTATTACGAATCCGATATTAATATTAGGTGATGAACCCACAGGGGATTTAGATCACTCATCTGCTGATGATGTATTGAAGATATTTAGAAGAATAAACAAAGAAAAGAAACAAACTTTGCTCCTTGTGACTCACGACCCTTGGGTGGGTAATAAATGTGATAGAATTATTAGGATTGATGATGGTAAAATTGTTTCTACAGGAGAGGAAAATTAGGATGTCAGATCAAATAATCCAATTTATTGTTGCTTTCCCAATATACAAGCCATTCAGAAGGATAAATCAATCGTTTTCCAATAAATTGAATAAATCATTACGATCTATTAATCCAAGGTTTCGACCGGAATTCAAACCGGTAGTCTCTGAATTAAATCAATTCTTGTTTTCGAGTGTGAAAACACAAGATCAGAGTTATCTCAACATTCCTGAAAGAATTAAGTTCGAGGAACAGATTGACGGAATTTACGATAAATATAGTACAAAAACCTTGAAGGAATTGAAAAAATTATATTCGAAAGACCCTGAACTTCTGAGTTCAATCAAAGCTTTTCAAGATATAATCAAGGATCTTAATCTGAATCTAAATGATCGACTTGATAAAATTCGGGAAATGCCATCAAAAATTATTAATGAATTAAATCGAATTTATAAAAATGGGAGCTTAATCATTTGGGATCTTCCTGGGAAAGAAATTGATAGAATAATAGCAGGCTACGAAAAAATCAATCGAGAGGGTGATTCTCTTGAAGAAGCAAATATCAGCATGGTCTCTGATGAATTAACTCTTGCAACCTTTGGAAAACATCACGTTCCTTGTCTTGTTGATCAGGCCCAAAGAATAAATGAACCATTGAAAACATTGACAGATCAGCTGTCCAAATTTTCAAATTCAATTATTTCTGCTCCAAGTGAAAAAATCAAGAGTCATTTGGTCGAGGTTACATCAGTTTTTCTTGGAAAATTGCTTGGAATTCGAGAACCTCTTAATCTAGCCTGTAAACAATTAATTAGATATAGAGAACTTGAAAAGGAAATTATTGAAGAAAGTGAAAGCATAGGATCTAGTTTTCTATCAAATATTTATGATAAATTTATTGATTCAAAAGAAGTAAGTAAGGCCATTTCTCTTATAGATGAGATCACAGAAACTATTTCCAAACATTCTGAAGATATTAGATTATTAATGGTACAGATAGAAAATTTAGAAATTTCAAAAAATGATATGCCTGATATTGAAAACTTCACAAAGTTTGTGATGGATATTTACTATGACTTAGAAGAATTCAGATTCATTACAGAAACATTTCAAGATATTCCTTCTTTTACAGCAATGGGAGGAGGGATCGCTACAGAGGGTAAGGAAAAGATTGAATTAGATCTGCCTGAAGATTCAATGATTTATTCAAAAGATATTTTCCGAACTTTTCCTTTAATCAACAGTACTGTATATGCACTTAGGGGAATTGATTTAGAAATAAAAAGAGGTGAGTTTGTTGCAATAATGGGACCTTCTGGTTCTGGGAAGACTACCTTGCTTAATATCATGTCAGGGTTAGATAAACCAGATCGAGGACTAATTTATGTTGATAATCTAGATCTTGGAAATGCCTCAGAAAAACAACTGATAAAATTTAGAAGAGAGGTTGCAGCTTTTATTTATCAGTCTTATAATCTGTTACCCATACTAAAAAATAGAGAAAATGTGTCTCTTCCTGCTGATTTTGGAATAAAGAAGAAAATTGGTAATAAAAAGAAAAGGTCAAAAGAACTATTAACTTCTGTAGGTCTTGAATTCTATATAAATAGTAAACCATCATTATTATCAGGTGGTCAACAACAAAGAGTAACTATAGCTAGATCTTTAATGAATAAACCCGAAATATTGTTTGCAGATGAACCTACGGGAGATTTGGATTCAAAAACTGGATCAGAAATTATGGATAT
The DNA here is from genome assembly GCA_001940725.1 of Candidatus Heimdallarchaeota archaeon LC_2. Next base: position 20,807 of record MDVR01000015.1, read on the forward strand.
AATTGATGAATTACATAAAGATGGCGTAACCGTTATTTTAGTGACACATGATGAGAAAATAGCACTGCGTGCCCAAAGGATTATTCACATGGCAGATGGAAAAATTGTAGATAAACCGGTTAATAGCTAATGTTATGTCGATGACCCATAAATATAATTTGTAAATGTAAGATCTTATATTTTAATACGACTATTTTTACATGATGACATCAATTCTAAGTGAATTTCTCGATCTAAATGATAGAAATAAAATGCCCTCCATGGGTTTTGGAACTGCCAATTTGGGGAATCGGTCCAATAAAATTTCTGCATTTCAGTATGCCCTTGATGCAGGTTATCGTCATTTTGATTCTGCAAGTATGTATAATAATGAAAAAGAATTAGGTGAAATATTACAAAACGCATTATTGGAATATGATAGAGAAGAGTTATTTATTACAAGCAAGCTTTGGAATAGTGATCATGGATATGAGAAAACAAAAAAGGCAGTTGCCAAAAGTCTTGAATACCTAAAATTGGATTATTTGGATCTTTATATGACGCATTGGCCAGTTCCTAATTTAAGAAATGATTCATGGAGAGCAATGGAAGAACTCGTTGAAGAAGGATTAATCAAATCAATAGGCGTGAGCAATTACACAATAAGACATCTATCTGAATTACTTGAAATTGCGTCTATCAAGCCTGTAGTAAATCAAGTTGAATTCAGCCCATTTCTTTATCAGAAAGAACTTCATGAATTTTGCAGAGAAAATAATATTATTCTGGAGGCTTACTCTCCAATTTTATCAGTTGTAAGAAAAAGAGCAGACAACAAAATATTAAACGATCTTGGGTTAAAATACAATAAATCAATAGCTCAAATTGCCATCAAGTGGTCATTGCAGTTAGGAAATTCTGTAATTCCGAGATCTTCAAATAAAGAAAGAATTAATGAAAATGCCAGAGTTTATGATTTCAGTTTATCCGATGAAGATATGGCCTTGTTATCAAAACTTAATGAAGATCTACGATTGGAATGGGATCCTACAGATGAACCATAAGATGTCATCGAAAAATTTTACACTAAGAAATATTCATTTATAGATTTTATTTTATCAATGATTTGTGACTGAGGAAATCAAGAAAAATGCCGGAATAACCCAAAATCTACAATTTTTGTTCGGGCAATTGGAAGAAACTAGGGGAAGGCTGCTTAATCTTCTATCTAAGATACCTGAAGAAATTATTGACAAAACACCGGATGATAAATCAATTGAGTCAATAGCAACATTGTTAGATCATATCGCTGCTGTAGAGTGGTCCTGGATCTTTGAAGACATTGATGGAGAAAAAATGGGTGAAGAATGGAAATATGCATTCGCCCTTCGGTCATGGTCAGAAGTAAAGCAACGAACTGGAAAATCACTAAGTTTCTATTTAGATCAATTAAACAAAGTCAGAAAACAAATTATTACCAGAATCACTAAAATGAATCAAGATGATAGGGAAAGAATAGTTGGTCAAGAAAAACAAAAATATACAATTGAATGGATCCTTTACCATCTCAATCATCATGAAGCACAACATCACGGACAAATCTCAATTTTAAACAGGTTATTTAATGAAAATTCTTAGCATTTGTAAAATTCTTGGTTGCTTATGCAATGACCATTCTTAAGATAATTTAAGGATAATTCTGTTACAGTATGAATAACTGCATACTTGAATAGTTTAAAAGATATTATCTATTATTTTTAAACTTAAATTATTGATTCATTTATTATCTAAAGGTAATATAGCATGATCTAAGGATATGAATTTAGCATCTGATTTAATCTGAGTTCCATAAATTCTTGAGGTTGCAGCATCAAATGGTGTGTGAACTCTTGCAGATAATAATTGATTAGTCCTCATATGTAAGGTCCTTCTCTGAACAGTTTCTTGATCTTCTCCGGTTTGCTGCCATTGAGTAATATCCTTCTTTTCATAATTTTTTGCGATTGTTCCAACAATACGATCTTTATCCCCATTCAAACAAATAAGGGATCTTTTGTCATCTTTTGACAGGAACAGTATTTCAGTTGGTAGTATCTGCGGTTTACTTTTGAAATAGAAATCAATTACCTTCTCGATAACTGAATCAAGCCCATCTAAGGTTTCAGCCAATTGGTTTATTTGTTCTTCATCTTCACTTGTGAGAAAAGTAGTCTTATTTTCAGCAAAATTCGATTCTAAGGTTCCGGTTACAACATATTCAGCCTCACGAATAGTATCAAATATTTCGTATAACCTTAAATCACTTAGCCCATGCACACCTATCGCTTGACTTAGGTATGGAGGTATGTGATAAGCCAATTTGGTTTTTTTCTCAACTTTCTTTTTGACTTTTTCCTTCACTTTTTTCTTTTTTATTTTTGTCTCAGTTCGCATTATAGGAGTCTTTGGTTTACTTCCACCAAAAATCCCTTTTAATTTACCAAAGAAACCTTTTGATTTTTTATCAGACTCTTCAAAAACCTCAACTTGAACTTCTTCTTTTTCTTCAACTTCGCGAATTTCAATCTCTTCTCGCTCTTCGATCTCAATATCATAAACGCCTTTGGTGACATTTTCGATATTAATCCAGTTTCTATCTAAATGGGATCTTGTCTCAAGAAGTGTCATCATCTCAGTGACATTTATTTCTTCAGCACCTGTTTTAATCAAACAAAGAGGTTTACCCTCTACTCTGGGGTTTCTCACTAATATGATATTTTCATCAGTACCTTTTAATTCTCCTCGTAAATAGATTAGAGGAATCTTTTTGTCAGAATTTTCAAAAAATTTCAATAATGATTTAATTGATTTTACAGTTTCATCGTTTGAGGCTGTTTTAGTTTTCCATGTCGAGATTAATGGAAGATCACGTGATGAGTTGATGTATAAAATTTGAGCAGTATCCATATTTGGAAGTACTACTGTATCATTTGTTGAGGCATTATGTAGTTTGACGAATTGAGTAGTCATTTCAAAAATATTAGCGAATAAATTTTCATCATTATAGGAGATTTTTCGATCTAAACTTTCGATTTGCGCTTTTGGAAATTTATTTAACAATGCAGCAGATAGAATTCCAATTTCAAAATAACAATTTTCTGATCCATAATATTCCTTCAAATGATCAAGATAAGGCATAATAAGACTATCGATTAAGAGAATAACTCTAGTCTCATTAGGAACTCCTCTCCCACTAAGAAAAGAATCGTTTCGTCTTAATGAAATTGCTAAATTATAACCTAAATAGAAATTTCTCATTATTTTATCTGTATCATCTGTTCTGTAAGTTAACGCATCAATAAAACAATCAAAAATATTGATTCGTCTTTCATCATCTGTTGTTCCTTGAGGTACCTCAGAGGAAGTTACAATAAAATCAGAAATAAATAATGCTCGCGATCCATCAGTTGAATCAGGGAGCCCGTTTTGTGATGCAAATTCAATTAATTCAGGTGATGCTGAGGAATATCTCCCTAATCTTGAATTTAAATCATATTCTTGATCTAGTTTATTCATCATATCTTTTATTAGATCTTCATTAAGATTTACTGTCATAACCATCCTCCGCTGAATCAGAAATTGACATGAAAATTATTGATTAAATCTATAAATTACTATTCGTTTATCGAGAGTGATTTGATGAGATTTTTAGGTAATGTAAAATAATTGTCAGATTGCAATTTATTTGTTTTTCGATTGGATTATATCAACGTTTAATTTTAGATTTTAGTGTAAATGAGAATAATATCACACATTCATTATTTTCAGAACAAATTTATCTCTATTCTAATTATTCTACGAAATTCTCATTATATAATAAATATTGATTGGACTTAGAGTGCAATCTGGAACTAGAGAAGCAAATCCTCAATTGACTTCAAGGAGTAAATTACCCTATTTATTGTCTTGTAATGGTTTATCAAAGAAATTTGACAAGACAACTGCAATTGATGGTCTCAATTTTTCGACCCAAGTATCAAGATTAGGCTTATTTGGGCCAAATGGAAGTGGTAAATCAACTTTACTAAAATTAATGTTGGGAATTTTGTATCCTTCCTCAGGTACAATTCAATTAGGTATAGATTCTTCAAAAATTAGATTCATTCCTGATTTTCCAAATTTACCCAAATCAATAACCGTTGATGAATGGTTAGAAAAACTAGAAAAGATGTTTGGTGATATTCCGTTAAATATTGACATCCAAGATGTTACAAAACTTGATGGCAACTTAAAGTTAAATGAACTATCAGCAGGTCAATCAAGATTAATCGCATTATTACCAGTATTTTATGGAAAACCTGAATTGATAATTTTAGATGAACCAACCAATTTTCTTGATATGATCATTCGAGAAAAAATCATTAAACTATTAAAACAACAAATTGAGATTTCTAATTCGAAAATAATTCTTGCAAGCCATAAGATGGATGAAATTGCATCCTTTTGTGACAGTGTCCTTATGATTGACAAAGGTCAAATGGTAGCCTCTGTATCAATGTCATTAAAAAACCGGGAGAATTATTTACTACATGTTGATAATATGATATCTTTACGTGAAATGCTTGATTCCTCAGATATTGATTACAAATCAATGGATACAATAACGGGTAATGCGACAGCAATACAAATGTCTTGGGCATTCTGGAAGGTAATTCATAAATTTACAAAAAGTGGAGGAACCATCGAATCCTTAAGATTAATTAATGATTTTGAAGCAGTTCTTGGAGAATTTTAAATGAATGAGCCCCTTACTAAAAGATCATTTATTGAATTAATTAAATGGAAAATTTCCTCATTAGGAAAAGAATGGTACGGAATGAATTTTCTATTATTCACTTCTGGTAGACTCATAACTTCAATGACTATTTTATTCTATGCATCAATATTTTCATTTTTTTACAATAATGAACTCATCAATACAACCAATGCCATTTCTTCAGATATTCATTTTGATATGTTAAAAGAATATCTTATCGGTTTGAAGGTGGCTTCTATTATCATAACAAGTTATTTTCTTACTTTTCATTGGTCACATATCCATAGAAATGGAGAATATGGATACTGGATATCACTTGGAGTAAAACGAGAAAAATTTTATATCACTACTGCTCTGTTCTTTATATCAATTTTGTTTTTAAATGTGATATTTAGTTTTATAGTCCTAAGAACCATTGGAGGTTTAAAATTTGCATTTTTAGATGATTTAATGATATTATCAATCATTTTTGCTTCAATGATTTTAATGATTGGAATAGCTTGGGTAGTAGGTGAATTAGTAAAAAAACCAGAATTATCATCAGCTATTTTCCTAATATTTTACGGATTAAACTTCCAATTTAATCTAAATGAAGAAAATTTATTATCTGATATTTTATTTGGGGAATCTCACATAAAAAATAGTAATCTGCTAATCCATTTCTTAAGTCCTCTCGTTATCGGATTGGTGATGATTTATTTGGGGTACTATCTAAATAAAATGAGAGAAATAGAGATATAGGTGATGTTATGAAAAAAGAAATAATATTTTTATTATTATTAATTTTTAGTGTAAGTCTATTGATACCATTGTATGAACAAAAACAGAATGTAAACTTACTTCCAAGTCAAAAAAAGTCAATTGTGTATAATTTACACAATCCAATCCTTCATATTACTGCTGATAAAACGACAGATATACTAATATCAATTAGCATGATTAGCGAATCAGGTGAAGAACGCAAAGAAATTATATATGAAGGGATTTTGGATAATAAACTAGAAATTAATAAATTGAATCCCGGACTGTATGGGATCACATTCACTTCCACGGACATTGTAAGAATTGAAATCGTGGGCAAAGGATTGTATTTATCTAGTATTATTATTATAGGAATTTTATTTCTAATTAATATAATACTTATTTATTTAAAATACTATAATTAAATTGGAACTATAATGAAATTAACGTATGCAAGATAAATAATTCGACATGCAGTTGTATGATCTATATTTTTGCTTTTTAAGAAAGTTAATATCATTTCTAGATTTAGTAGTTCGTGGGTGTCATCACTAAGTTTATTCAATTTTCTTAATTCACTCATCTCATTTCTAATTTTTCGAGAAATTGATTTACGCTTTTGAAGTTTCTTCAAATTATTTGTTCGTATAATTAAGCCTTCTTTCAAATTTAATTTCAGAGATTTACTGATCAATTCATTTGTGATATTGATGGGTTCGATATTCATCATCCTATCTGGAATCAATAACTGCTTAGAGAACTTGCTTTCAATTGCGTGATGACCATTCTTTAATTGCGACAAAATAATTGGTGGGAGTGGTGCATCGGAAATAACCATCATTGTAGAAAGATCACTCTTATGTGATGTAATTGAAACCCCAGCTCGCTCCATATGTTCAAATCCAAGAACTTCTTCGTTTAATTCATTCAAGAACATACTCAAAGCAGTTGTGATACCTGATATTAATGCGGTATCAATAGAAGTACGAGCACTAGTAAAAGTATATTCATAGAATGGAATTCCTGTGGAACCAGCTGTCATTATTATTCCATGCATGGATCTTAATCCATCAATTTCGTCAGTCGCATCTTCACTCTCTTTCACATGTTCTGTGAATTTATGTTTCCTCTTCCTCAAAGATTTCATGAAATAGAAAATCACAACAAACATACTAGCAAGAATGATCCCAATGATTATTATTTTAGCTACTATAAAATCAGCAATATCATCGAGTAAGCCTGAGAAAGGGTTGCCTTCCTTAACTTTAAGATCAAAGTCCGTTACTTCGCTACTTGTTCCAATTAATCCAACTTGATCTGTGATGGCAGCAGAGATACTCAATATATTTTCAATAAAATCAGTTGCCTCTGTAGTGAGGATCCAAACAGCATCTCCGTTTGTATCTGTGGTAATCGTTTCACTAAGGGTAGCTTCTGATCCAGTTGTGGTTAGATATGTTAAGATGAAAGATACATCAACATCTGGAACTCCACCACCATAAGGTGTGAGTGTATTTAATCCAATGCTGGAACTATCATTACGTGGATCATTGTATGACACCCTTGCACTAATAGAGAATTCTTCGCCTTGTATTAAAATTGATTGAACGAATATTTCAATGGATAAAACATGTGGAAGTATTTTAACAACATACAGACGCAAAGGTGTTATCTGAATATCATATGCCACTTTATCAAATATGAATACCCATTGATAAGTTCCATTCTGTAGGCTAGTATAATTAAGGATTAAAGGGAAAAGGCCATTTACCGAGCTTAGTGAGAGCTGCGTTACTATATCGCCTTCATTATATCCTTCAACATTTATCGCTAACAATTTTGCATTTAGAGATGCGCCTAATATTTCTGTATCGTTTGTGGTCTGCCATCCTTGAATTGAAAGTGCTTCAACGTCACCTTCATATACAAATTCTTCAATTTCAAAATCAATCCTTTTTGTATCAACACTAAAAGGATTATCTACAAAGATAATTACAGAGTTGTTTCCTCTATTACCTGAGGTGTCGGTTAATTCTATGAAGAAAATATAATCTCCTTGATTCAGACCTTCGATCGGTAAAATTATTGGATCGTTAGTAGTCCACTCAGTTTGTGAGACTATCTCGACGTCATTACGGGTAATTGTGTAATAAGCGGGATGTACTTCAACGAAATTCCATATTATTTGTCTACCATCATCATCTCCCTCATCGTATTCTATTGGATCTGGGCCAGTAATTATAGGTGATTGAGAGTCTATAACCGTTATCGTCACCTCGTGAATTGTGGGATTTCCAGAAATATCATAAATCACTATTGTAAAATTATGATCTCCTAAAGTTAATCCATCAACACTAATTTCAATTGTATCGACATTATTCCAAGTCCCACTTTCAATGGATAAATTATCCCTAAATATGGTATAATTATTTGGATTATTATCACCACCCATCCATGAGATTGTTTTGCCTATATCAAATTCTTCGTAGGAATAAGATGAAGGAGTCGTTATCGTGGGAGTAATAGTGTCAACAACCGTTATGATCACTTCATGGATAGTGGGATTTCCTGATGTATCATAGATGACAATAGTAAAATTATGATCTCCTAAAACCAATCCATCTACTCCGATTTGAATTGGAACCCCATCACTCCAAATCCCGGTTTCATTAGATACGGAGTCCTTAAATATCTCATAATTATTAGGATGAGCATCTCCACCTGTCCATGAGATAGTTTTTCCTGTATCAAATTCTTCATACGAATAAGATGAAGGAGTCGTTATTGTAGAAGCAATAGTGTCAACAACGGTAATTGTCACTTCATGGATAGTGGGATTTCCTGATGAATCATAAATCACTATAGTAAAATTATGATCTCCCAGTGATAAACCATCAATCCCGATTTGGATTGGAACCCCATCACTCCAAATCCCGGTTTCATTAGATACAGTATCCTTAAATATCTCATAATTATTAGGATGAGCGTCTCCTCCTGTCCAAGAGATTGTTTTACCAGTTGAGAATTCTTCATATGAATAGGATAAGGGAGTTGAAATAGTTGGTGCATTAGTATCAACAACAGTAATAATCACCTCATTAAAAGCAGGATTTCTAGATGTATCATAAATGACTATAGTAAAATTATGATCTCCTAAAGTTAATCCGTCAACACTGATTTCGATAGTATCAACATTATTCCAAGTCCCATTTTCAATCGATACGTTATCCCTAAATATAGTATAATTGTTTGGATTGGCGTCTCCTCCATTCCAGGAGATTGTATTACCAGTTGAGAATTCTTCATAGGAATATGATGGTGGTGTCGATATTGTTGGAGCACCTATATCATCAACCGTGATGGTCACTTCATGGACGGTGGGATTTCCTGATGTATCATAAATCACAATAGTAAAATTATGATCTCCTAAAGATAAACCATCGATCCCGATTTGAATTGGAACACCAGTACTCCAAATTCCAGTATCATTGGATACAGTATCCTTGAATATCTCATAATTATTAGGATGAGCGTCTCCTCCTGTCCATGTGATTGTATTACCAGTTGAGAATTCTACATAGGCATACGATGAGGGAGTCGATATTGTTGGTGCAGTAGTATCCACAACGGTAATTGTTACCTCATGGATGGTGGGATTTCCTGATGTATCATAAATGACTATAGTAAAATTATGATCTCCCAGTGATAAACCATCTACTCCAATTTGAATTGGAACACCATCACTCCAAGTCCCAGTTTCATTAGATACAGTATTTTTGAATATCTCATAATTATTGGGATGAGCGTCTCCACCGGTCCACGATATCGTATTACCAGTTGAGAATTCTTCATAGGAATATGATGCTGGAGTCGATATTGTGGGAACAGCGGTGTCAACAACCGTTATGATCACTTCATGGATAGTAGGATTTCCTGATGTATCATAAATGACTATAGTAAAATTATGATCTCCCAGTGATAAACCATCTACTCCTATTTGAATTGGAACACCATCACTCCAAGTACCAGTTTCATTAGACACAGTATTTTTGAATATCTCATAATTATTGGGATGAGCATCTCCTCCTGTCCATGAGATTGTGTTACCAGTTGAGAATTCTTCATAGGAATATGATGCCGGAGTCGATATTGTGGGAACAGCAGTGTCAACTACCGTTATGATCACTTCATGGATAGTGGGATTTCCAGATGTATCATAAATGACTATAGTAAAATTATGATCTCCCAGTGATAAACCATCTACTCCTATTTGAATTGGAACACCATCACTCCAAGTACCAGTTTCATTAGACACAGTATTTTTGAATATCTCATAATTATTGGGATGAGCATCTCCTCCTGTCCATGAGATTGTGTTACCAGTTGAGAATTCTTCATAGGAATATGATGCCGGAGTCGATATTGTGGGAACAGCAGTGTCAACTACGGTAATTGTCACTTCATGGATAGTGGGATTTCCAGATGTATCATAAATCACTATAGTGAAATTATGATCTCCTAAAGCCAATCCATCAACCCCGATCTGAATTGGAAGACCATCACTCCATATCCCAGTTTCATTAGATATAGTATCTTTGAATATCTCATAATTATTAGGATGAGCGTCTCCTCCTGTCCATGATATTGTGTTACCAGTTGAGAATTCTTCATAAGAATATGATGCCGGAGTCGATATTGTAGGAACAACAGTGTCAACAACTGTTATGATCACTTCATGGATAGTAGGATTTCCAGATGTATCATAGATGACAATAGTGAAATTATGATCTCCTAAAGCCAATCCATCTACTCCTATTTGAATTGGAACACCATCACTCCAAGTACCGGTTTCATTAGACACAGTATTTTTGAATATCTCATAATTATTGGGATGAGCGTCTCCTCCTGTCCATGAGATTGTGTTACCAGTAGAGAATTCTTCATAGGAATATGATGCCGGAGTCGATATTGTGGGAACAGCAGTGTCAACTACCGTTATGATCACTTCATGGATAGTGGGATTTCCAGATGTATCATAAATGACTATAGTAAAATTATGATCTCCCAGTGATAAACCATCTACTCCTATTTGAATTGGAACACCATCACTCCAAGTACCGGTTTCATTAGACACAGTATTTTTGAATATCTCATAATTATTGGGATGAGCGTCTCCTCCTGTCCATGAGATTGTGTTACCAGTAGAGAATTCTTCATAGGAATATGATGCCGGAGTCGATATTGTGGGAACAGCAGTGTCAACTACCGTTATGATCACTTCATGGATAGTGGGATTTCCAGATGTATCATAAATGACTATAGTAAAATTATGATCTCCCAGTGATAAACCATCTACTCCTATTTGAATTGGAACACCATCACTCCAAGTACCGGTTTCATTAGACACAGTATTTTTGAATATCTCATAATTATTGGGATGAGCATCTCCTCCTGTCCATGAGATTGTGTTACCAGTTGAGAATTCTTCATAGGAATATGATGCCGGAGTCGATATTGTGGGAACAGCAGTGTCAACTACCGTTATGATCACTTCATGGATAGTGGGATTTCCAGATGTATCATAAATGACTATAGTAAAATTATGATCTCCCAGTGATAAACCATCTACTCCTATTTGAATTGGAACACCATCACTCCAAGTACCGGTTTCATTAGACACAGTATTTTTGAATATCTCATAATTATTGGGATGAGCATCTCCTCCTGTCCATGAGATTGTGTTACCAGTTGAGAATTCTTCATAGGAATATGATGCTGGAGTCGATATTGTAGGAACAACAGTGTCAACAACCGTTATGATCACTTCATGGATAGTAGGATTTCCTGATGTATCATAGATGACAATAGTGAAATTATGATCTCCTAAAGCCAATCCATCAACCCCGATCTGAATTGGAACACCATCACTCCATATCCCAGTTTCATTAGATATAGTATCTTTGAATATCTCATAATTATTGGGATGAGCGTCTCCGCCTGTCCATGAGATTGTGTTACCAGTTAAGAATTCTTCATAGGAATATGATGCCGGAGTCGATATTGTAGGAACAGCAGTGTCAACAACGGTAATTGTCACTTCATGGATAGTGGGATTTCCTGATGTATCATAAATCACTATAGTGAAATTATGATCTCCTAAAGCCAATCCATCAACCCCGATCTGGATTGGAACACCATCACTCCAAGTACCAGTTTCATTAGACACAGTATTTTTGAATATCTCATAATTATTGGGATGAGCATCTCCTCCTGTCCATGAGATTGTGTTACCAGTTGAGAATTCTTCATAGGAATATGATGCCGGAGTCGATATTGTGGGAACAGCAGTGTCAACTACGGTAATTGTCACTTCATGGATAGTGGGATTTCCTGATGTATCATAAATCACTATAGTGAAATTATGATCTCCTAAAGCCAATCCATCAACCCCGATCTGGATTGGAACACCATCACTCCAAGTACCAGTTTCATTAGACACAGTATTTTTGAATATCTCATAATTATTGGGATGAGCATCTCCTCCTGTCCATGAGATTGTGTTACCAGTTGAGAATTCTTCATAGGAATATGATGCCGGAGTCGATATTGTGGGAACAGCAGTGTCAACTACGGTAATTGTCACTTCATGGATAGTGGGATTTCCTGATGTATCATAAATCACTATAGTGAAATTATGATCTCCTAAAGCCAATCCATCTACTCCTATTTGGATTGGAACACCATCACTCCAAGTACCGGTTTCATTAGATATAGTATCCTTGAATATCTCGTAGTTATTGGGATTAGTATCTCCCCCCGTCCATGAGATTGTATTACCATTTGAGAATTCTTCATAAGAATATGATGTTGGAGTTGATATTGTTGGAGCTGTAATATCCACAACTGTTACAAAGACGGTGTGGGTTCCATTATTACCAGATTCATCAAAAGCCAGAATCGTGATATTATATTCCCCTAGTGTTAAATGATCCAATCTGTAGCTAATTGTACCTCCATTTAACCAAGAATTGCTAAATGTAACGTTAATCCCATCTTCATAAATTGTGTAATTATCTGGATGAAGATCATTGACTGTCCAATTAGCAAATTGATCCTCAGCTTCTTCATCAATAGTAAAATTGGCTGGGGGAGAAGTAAATGTCGGAGATATCACATCAAATACTGTAACGCTCACAGTATCTGATACGGAATTACCCTCGACATCAAAAAATTCTATTGCAAATAAATGTACTCCAGCAGCTAAACCATCGGCATCAATAGTAATTACTCCAACATTAGTCCAAGGGACATTTGTAAAAAGAGGCATACTATCAAGTAATAAATTATACGTATCTGGATGTGGATCACTTGGATCCCAAATTATTGTATTCCCCGTATCACCTTCATTATAAAAGAAATCTGAGGGAGGGGGGCCTAATAGAGGAGCACTAACATCTTCCACTATGAATGTAAATGAATAAGCAACATAAGCTACATTTGCATCATTACGAAATCCAGCGAGTGTCCAATTTAACTTTATTTCATTACTCGATCCTAATGTAAATTCATTGCTCCAAGGTATTGTTAAATTATAATATCCCGTGATTGAATCATACCCTCCTGACGTGGAATGTATCACACCATTCGTTGAAAGTATGTACGTTATACTTGAATTCTTGAAGGTACCGCCTCCCTCAGTTAAATTTATTGGGGCAAAATCAATATTTAAATTATCATTCACCTCAATAGGTCCGGAATCTACATGAGTGGTATCAGCCCGATAAAATACATGAATTACAAAAGTTGTGGTAATAGTAAAGGGACCATCAGAAAATGAGATTGATACTGTATAGTTAATGTTTGGAAGAACAGCTTTTGATGGAAAATCAGTACTTAGAGAACCAATAAATGAGTATTTGGGTGAATTAAACCCATTTCCTGTCAATACTAAATCCGTATCAAAGTCCCAGTTTATAACCCCAGGATTAGTCCAGTTTGAATTGTGACTGTGATCTAGAGTTTCTACTTCGATATTTACAATATCTTCTTCCAATACATCAAGATGAGAAACAGAGGGAGAAATCAAATCTAATGATGCAACGGGAAACACCATAAATTCTAATGCAATTGCACCAGCCGCAGTTCCGTTGAACCATCTGAATTGGAAACTCCAATACCCTGTGGGAATATTTGGGTCAAGTACAGTCGAAAATGACATCGTGGTTGAAAATACTGAAGTAGACGAAAAATCTGACGTATCTGTGTATATGCCATAATTTGTTCTTGCAAGTATTTCACCTGCGGAGGTCCTAAGTGATCCATTGAAATTCCCCCCTGTTAGTGTTAGGGAAGCAATATTTGTAATATTAGCAAGAACAATGTCACCAGCTGCTTCTGATCCTACTGGGTAAAGAACGCCCATAATTCCATTGTTTTGTTCTACCCAACCTGAATTATCGATATAAGATTGTAAACTAGCAGTTAGTAAAAGATTAGTACTATTTGCAAATATTGAATAATTACCGTGGGCTACTTCAAAATAAATCAATTGGTTTCCGTTTATATCGGTCCCAGTAGTATATTCACCAGGAATCTCATTAAGCTGTGTATTGTTCAAATATACTTCTGTTACCGTAAAATTACTCGGAATTGTGAAATATTTAGTTATAACGGATGAACTGTTTGTGAAAGTGGTTCCATTCAACTGAATACTCCATGTGATATTTTGTAGATTCGGTGTAACCGTATACATAATATTTGGAATGGATTGTAAATCTACAAATGAAGTGTAAGTAACATTAATTAATGGTGAGATGCCATAATTTGATGCAACAGTAGATGAAAAATTTACTCGAAAATTAGTGTCCGCAAATCTTGTTGTCGCATTAGAAAATCCTCTGTTTGAAGGGATTACAACTTCATAATTATCATTAATGTATACTTTTGTATCCAAAAGTGTGGGATCCAAACTAAAAGACGCATTGAAATTAAGTGTGATATCGTCAGATGGCCTCAATACCCAATCCCCAGGATTAATCGGAGGAATAGATGCTGCTTGATACAAATATGTCTCTCCCTCATCAATACCATCCGCATTGTCTGTATAAAATAACAAGCTTGTACTTAGTTCAGTGTACATTATAAAGAATAGATGCCCTGCACCGTCAGTTGCGTTTACTTCAGTATCAGAAGTGCTAATTTTAACAGGAGAGTCAAATACAAAGGTTTGATTTACATCAAAACCTGTAGCTTGTAGAAAGGTCATTTCGCTACTAGCAAGCATAGTTGAAGGTTCCCAACGTGAACTTGATGTATTATATTGTGCGGCCCATATTTCTCCAGTAACATTCTGATCAGCTCCAACATTAAGAGTTGTAATGTTGAATGAATATAAGGTAATTATTGTACTTTTATTGAAATAAGGGATTTTCACACCCTGAGCCCAAACTTGATCTGTACCTAGATCGGTAAAACCATTACTTTTGTCTGTTTCGATAAAATAATTATCAGGAGTCAGATATGTTGATATATTTGCTTCAACCTGTGAAATTGTATTATCTTCTAATGTCTGAACTGTGAAAACATCATTATTATTCATTGATGTATATGTTGAAGTATCAGTGAAGTTTTCTTCATAGGTAAAAGGAATATCCGAGGTTGAACTTCCGGTTTCAGTTGCAAGAAAAGCACCATTTGGTGTAGACGTGCTCATTGTAATAAGAGAGTTCCTAAAATACGATCGATCAGCAGAAAGAAAAGAATTAGAAGAGCTTAAGCTTCTTGATCTTGCTAATTGAGATTGAGCATCTTGATCTAATTCCATGGACGTAGTACTTTTAATTCTAATATCTATTATCTCAAAATCACTATTTGCTGACGTAAAATTGAGAAAAAGTCCAGAAGAAATCATGATGAGAATGATTATTGATTGCTTGACATATCTTCTTTTTTGAGATAGAAATTTGAGAACAATGCTAGAATGCGACATCTCGTAACTGAATGTTAAGATATTGCATATTTATAGATATAGGAGTTTATTTGTTAATTAAGAATATTATAAACTTAATACTAACCCCATCAACTCTAATTAAAGAAATTTATGGAAAAAACATTAGTGTATTAGTAAAATTTCTTTTTTCGGAATAAGTAGCTACAAATATAATAATTAGATTGGAACTATAATGAAATTAACGTAAGCAAGATAAATAATTCGACATGCAGTCGTATGATCTATATTTAGACTTTCCAAGTATGCCAATATCATTTCCAAATTAAGCGGTTCTTGTGTATCGTCGCTAAGCTTGTTCAACTTTTTCAATGCCCCCATATCATTTCTAATTTTCCTAGAAATTGATTTACGCTTTTGAAGTTTCTTCAAATTATTTATTCGTATAATCACGTCTTCCTTCAAATTTAATTTCAGAGACTTGCTAACCAATTCATTAGTAATATTAATGGGTTCGATATCCATCATCCTTTCTGGGATCATTAGTTGTTTGGAAAATTTGTTCTCTATAGCGTGATGACCATTCTTCAACTGTTCTAAAATAATTGGTGGGAGTGGTGCATCGGAAATAACCATCATTGTAGAAAGATCACTCTTATGTGATGTAATTGAAACCCCAGCTCGCTCCATATGTTCAAATCCAAGAACTTCTTCGTTTAATTCATTCAAGAACATACTCAATGCAGTTGTGATACCTGATATTAATGCGGTATCAATAGAAGTACGAGCACTAGTAAAAGTATATTCATAGAATGGAATTCCTGTGGAACCAGCTGACATTATTATTCCATGCATGGATCTTAATCCATCAATTTCAGCAGATGCATCTTCACTTTCCTGAGCATACATCGTAAATTTGGATTGACGTCTTCTTAATTTACGCAAGAAGTAGACTATTATAACTATAATAGTAGCTAAAACTGCAACTACAATTATGATCTGTTCAAGTATGAAATTATAGATATCATCAAGTAAACCTAAGAATTCGTTTTGATCTTTGATTTTTAATTTTAGATCTGTAGTGGTCTCCGAAAATGAACCAACATACCCAAATATTTCCTCAATACTTGCAGTAATACTTAATATATCAATCAAGTTTTCAGTTTCCAAGCTATCCAAACTCACTTGGACAATTCCATTTTCATTTGTCACGCCTACTTTAGTAAATCGAACTTCTGTTCCAGCATCATTTATAGCTGTGATCACAAATGTAACATTTATTCCTTGAGCTTTATGCAGTCCAGTAATTGAACTTAAGCTCAATAAGTTAGAATTTCGCTGATTTGCATAAGTAACATTAGCAGAAATGAAAAATTCTTCACTTTTAACCAGTGTGGAAGCAAAGATAATTTCTATCGACAACGTATGAGGTAATATCACAATCTGATAAGCAGTATCCAAAACAATTTGTGTTTCAAAATTTGTTTTCTCGAAAGTAAATATCCATTGATAAGTTCCATTTGGTAATCTAGTATAATCTAGTATTAATTCAAATCCTGTTTGAGCAGAAGTAAATGAATTCTGTAATACTAATTCACCTAATATAAAATCGCCAGCGTCAATTGCAATCAACGTAACGTTTAGTTGACCATCAGTTATGTTAAGACCATCAATTAATGTATTCCATCCTATAATGTTAATAGTTTCAATATCACCTTCAAATACTTCAGTAGTAATTTCAAAAGGAATTAATTTCGTTTCTGAAATTGCAGGATCTTTGACTTCTAATTCTACTGTATGAATTCCGATATTACCGGATCCGTCTTTTACCTCAATTACAAATGTGTAAAAACCAATATCTAATCCATCAACATTTATTATAATAGGATCATTGGTTAACCATGTAGTTTCGCTAATAATTTCTTCACCATCACGTTCTATTCTATAAGATGCGATGTGTGGATCATTTACACTCCAAGTAACGGTATTCCCAGTTATCTCCCAAATGTAGCTAATTTCGTCAACACCAATAACTATAGGCGGTGTTGTATCAACTACTCTTACAGTGACCTCGTCTGTCGCATTATTACTTGCTGTATCGTAAATAATGATAGTAAAGTTATGAAAACCAAGTGGCAATCCATCAATATTAATAACTAGAGGATTTACTCCAACCCATGATCCATTGAGGTATGAAGATCCGTTCTTAAATAATTCGTAATTATCAGGATTATTATCCCCGACAGTCCATGATATTACGTTTCCTGTTGAGAATTCCTCATACGTTACCAGAACTAGATCTGAAATAAATGGTCTATCATCCACTGTAACAGTAACTGTGTCAGTGACAGAATTTCCTTCGATATCAAAAATTTCTATAATGTATGTATGTTCACCTGGCGTCAATGAATCAACATTTACTGTAATACCAGCTGAATTATTCCAAGGGTCGCTCACAATAACAGGTGTAAGATCCAAATTCAAATTGAATATACCCGGATGTGGATCGGATGGGCTCCAGTGTATAGTTTGTCCAGTCTCACCTTCGTTGAAAGTAAAATCTGGTGGGGTTACACTCAAAATTGGATCAGTAATATCTATAACATCAAATGTGAACGAATAAGCTACGTAATTAAGATTTGCATCATTTCTAAATCCATTTAACGTCCAATTAAATCTTATCTCATTTGATGAACCTAAAGTAAACTCACTATTCCATGGAATTGTGAGATTATAGAAACCTGTTACTGGATAGTAAATTACCGAGCTCGGTGTTAAAGTAATCCCATTAGTAGATAAATCAAAAATAATACTGGAGTTTTTGAAAGTAAAACCGCCTTGTGTTATATTGACAGGTGCGAATTGAATTTCTAGATCATCATTTACTTCAATAGGTGCAGAATTAACCAATTGAGTTCCAGCTCTATAATATGTTGTCATATCAAATTGGGTAGTAATAGTGAATGGACCCTCAGAAAATGATATGGTAAATGTATAACTTTGACCGGGTTGTACATCGTTTGCTATAATATTTGTATCAATAGAAGTAGTGAAGTTATGAAGTAATCCAGAAAGACCATTATAATCCATTATAATATTGGAATCGAAATCCCAACTCACTTTTCCCGGAGAGCTCCAATTAGCATTGTGACTCAGATCCAAGGTTTCAACTTCAATTGTCACAATATCAGTTTCTAGCACATCTATAGATGCAATTGAGGGTGAAATAAGATTAAGGGTTGCAACTGGATAAATTTCGAATTCTAATGCAATTGCACCAGCTGCAGTTCCATTGAACCATCTGAATTGGAAACTCCAATACCCTGTGGGAATATTTGGGTCCAGCACAGTAGAAAATGACATGGTGGTTGAGAATACAGAAGTAGACGAAAAATCTGATGTATCTGTGTATATTCCATAATTTGTTCTTGCAAGTATTTCACCTGTGGAGGTCCTAAGTGATCCATTGAAATCCCCTCCTGTTAGTGTTAGGGATGCAATATTTGAAATATTAGCAAGAACAATGTCACCAGCTGCTTCTGAACCTACTGGGTAAAGAACCCCCATAATTCCATTGTTTTGTTCTACCCAACCTGAATTATCAACATATGATTTTACAGTGCCTAAATTCAATAAATTAGTACTATTTGCAAATATAGAATAATTCCCGTGGGCTACTTCAAAATAAATCAATTGATTCCCGTTTATATCGGTCCCAGTAGTATATTCACCAGGAATCTCACTAAGCTGTGTATTATTCAGATATACTTCTGTTATGGTGAAATTACTCGGAATTGTGAAATATTTAGTGATAACGGATGAACTATTTGTGAAAGTGGTTCCATTCAATTGAATACTCCAGGTGATATTTTGTAGATTCGGTGTAACTGTATACTTAATATTTGGATTGAATTGTAAATCGACAAATGAAGTGTAAGTAACATTAATTAATGGTGAGATGCCATAATTTGATGCAACTGTAGATGAAAAATTAACCTTGAAATTTATTGAAGCAAATCTGACAGTAGAGTTAGAAAACCCTCTATTTGAAGGTACTACAACTTCATAATTATCATTGATATATACCTTGGTATCAAGAAGAGTGGGGTCCAAACTAAAAGAAGCATTGAAATTAAGTGTGATATCGTCAGATGGCCTCAATACCCAATCTCCAGGATCAGTCGGAGGAATAGATGCAGTTTGATACAAATATGTCTCTCCCTCATCAATACCATCCGCATTGTCTGTATAAAATAACAAGCTTGTACTTAGTTCTGTATACATTACAAAGAATAGATGCCCTGCTCCATCAGTTGCGTTTACTTCAGTATCAGAAGTGCTAATTTTAACAGGGGATTCAAATACAAAGGTTTGATTTACATCAAAACCTGTAGCTTGTAGAAAGAGCTTTTCTCTACTAGCAAGCATAGTTGAAGGTTCCCAACGCGAACTTGATGCATTATATTGTGCAGCCCATATTTCTCCAGTAACATTCTGATCAGCTCCAACATTAAGAGTTGTAATGTTGAATGAATATAAGATCATTACTGTACTTTTATTGAAATAAGGGATTTTCACACCCTGAGCCCAAACTTGATCTGTGCCTAGATCGGTAAAACCATTACTTTTGTCTGTTTCGATAAAATTATTATCTGGAGTCAGATATGTTGATATATTTGCGTCGACCTTTGAAATTGTACTATCCTCTAATGTTTGAACTGTAAAACTATCTTGATTATTCATTGCAGTATATGTTGAAATATCAGTGAAGTTTTCTTTGTAAGTAAATGGTATATCCGATGTCGAACTTCCACTTTCAGTCGCAAGAAAAGCTCCATTTGGTGTGGATGTACTCATTGTACTTAGAGAATTATCCATATAAGGTTGATTACCTGAGAGGTAAGAATTAGAAGAACCTAAGCTTCGGGTTCTGATTGATTTGTACGGTGCACTCAATTCATACCCTATTGAGGTAGTACTTTCAATTCTAACATCTACTATCTCAAAATCACTATTTGTTGACGTAAAATTGAGAAAGAGTCCAGAAGAAATCATGATGATTAAGATCATTAATTGCTTGACATATTTTCCTTTTTGCGATCGAAATTTGAGAACAATGCTAGAATGCGACATCTCGTAACTGAATGTCAACGTATTTCATATTTATAGATTTAGGATTTTAATTGTTAATTAAGAATATTATAAACTTAATAATAACCCCATCAATTCTTATTAAAAAAATTTATGGAAAAATCATCAGTGTATTTGCACAATTTCTTTTTTCGGATTAATTCTCGCGCTAACTTCTAATGATTACACAAATGATTTTCTGATTTATTTTCAAGCTGCTCTGCCGTATAAATACCAACCAAACAAGTAAGCCCAAAAAGGGATTAGAAAGTAAGAGAGAGTAACTAAAGCATAAAAGTATTCCATTCCACCACCAAATATCCAAGCAAGGAAAATTAAATCTAGCATGAACTGTATGATAGCAACTAATAACCCGATCCCTAAACTTTCAGCTTTCCAATTATCTAAATTCATACCGGTTTTTGAATATAGTCTTCGAAAGATTAAAAAGCCAATAATGACAAAACTAGGGATCACTATAGCTTCAAACTCCCAATATTTATCATGATCTGGTCCAAATTGATTTTCAGAATCTGAGAAATCGACACCAAGTATTACCATTATAATTGTTGCATAGAAAAATGCAATGACCCAAATTGCTCCACCGTATGTTGCAGAAGTTTTCCAATTTTCAAAAGATATTTGTGACATAGTTCGACTCAAAAAATTTGATGGACCACTAAAATATAAGGTTATTGGGGGCTGTATTAAATCTGAAAATTAATGATGAAAAGAATTAGGTAAAATTTTATTCAATTTCATTTTCACTGAATTTTCATTTTAATAAGATCAAATTGAATAAGAAGTTAATGAATAACTACAACTGGAGCAAATTTAAGAGAAAAATCTACATTAAAGCACCACTGATAGACATATTTGATGCTTGGACCAAGCCACATAATATTACAACCTGGTTTATCAAGGAAGCAAAATATACAGATAGAACTGGTAATAACAGAGCACAGGATGAAACTGTCCAAAATGGTGATGAATATTATTGGGACTGGCATCAAAATTTACAATCCAGTGGGAAAGTCATTGAAGTTGTTCCTAATAAACTTTTCAAGTTTACATTTGGCAATAAAGAGAAAGGATCAGATGAAAAAGTAATTGTCTCAGTAGAATTTAAATCAGGTGATGGTGAAACCGAATATACCTTAACCCAAGAGAATATGGGAGGGGCAGACTTAGATATGGCCCAATATCACTTGAGCTGTAATATGGGCTGGAGTTTTTTTATGACTAATATGAAGGCAGTTTATGAGAATGGAATAGACTTACGTGAACATGATCCCGTTAGAGCCATGGACACTAGAGCTCTATCCCTGTAAGTATTAATTTCAGATATCAGTGCTTAAATAAGTCAGAGCTAATATAATGAATATGACCTTAGAACCACCCCCTTTATTGGAGATTGATTTTGGCAATTTTATCTATCAAAATAATTCTGATCTAGAGATGATTACAGAAGAAATGTTAGAGTATCTGAAGAAAAATGGAGTTGAAGAAGAATGGCTTATTACCATAATACAGGGCCTGTATCTATGTAATTCAGATCAATAGTTTTTTTAATTTATTTTATTCTACCCAGTTCAATAAAAAATTTAATTATTCTTTTTTCCTTAATATAGCATTAGCACAAGAATATCCAGCAGAAATTGCGCCAGAGAAACCTCCTGCAAATACCCATGCAGATGCAAAATATAAATTCTCAATATTATTATCAAATAGATTTACTTTATTTTTTAGGGCTTGCTCTGGAGTTGGAGCAAAACCATATACCGTACCGTGAGGATTTTGAGTATATCTTTTAATAGTACTTGGAGTAGCCATTTCAGAATATTGAACTAAATCAGCAAATCCTGGAAACTGTTTGTCCAATCTTTTTGTATACGTGTCAATAACCTGTTGTTTCTTTTCCTTATATGGTCCATGTTCCAAATCTTCCCAGTTTTTGAGATAATCAATTCCACATAATACTCCTGTATAGTTCTCATCAGACAAAATCTCAGAATCAATAGCATTGTAATTCACAAATACCATTCCTTTCCGATCATAATCTCCTGATGACTCAATTTCATGAAACTCACTAATTTTAGTTATATTCTCATCGTACAAAAATGTAGAATATCTTCCCTCAAATAAGTCATTTACCGGCTTTGAAAAGGAATAATATATTGAAAATAGTGAACATCCTGGTTCTAATTCATTTACTATTTTAGCTGCAGTTGAATCTTTCAAAGAAGGAATCAAATGATTAAATACATTAGGCATTGCGGCATTAGCGATAATTATCCCTGCATACGAAGTCAATTCTTCAGGATCAGTCCTTTTATTACGAATATATTTAATCCCTACGGCTTTGTTATTCTCAACGATAATTTCTTCTACGCAATGTTTTAGAATTATTTTACCTCCATTTTCCTCAATAACCTCAGCAAATGCATCGGATAATTTTTGAGAACCTCCCTTTACAAACCAACCACCAGCACCCATGTAACTAGCATTTCCACTAGCAAAGAACAACATGCTCAGAGCATAAGGATCGTCATGATAATATCCAAGGTTTGCTATAATTGTTAATTTCAAATCTTCATTTTCTGTAATGCTATCTAAATAATCACCAATTGTTGTTTTCCTGAATTTGATTAATTTTGAAAGGAATAATGGCATTAGAGGTGCCAAAAACATTTTTTTCTTTTTACCCCATCTATATCGATAGGTTTGTTTCCTAATTCCAGTAATATCCTTGAAATATTGATTTATTGCATTGCTCTCCTTGGGAAAATTAGCAATCAAAGCTGCTTTTGCACCATCAATATCATCAGGAACTACAATATCCAAATCTCCTTTAATTACGCGGTAAAATTCTGGCACCCTAATAAAATCAACCTTATCCCAAATCCCAACATCTTTCAGCATTTTTTGCTTTTGAGGTTCATTTAACCCATTCATCTCATGCAATCCAACTTCAAATCTCATCGTTCTTTTACGATTGAAAGCCGTTGCACAACCTCCCACAATATTGTGTTGTTCAACCATTAATATTTTTTTTCCTTCTTTTGCTAGCTTTGCCCCACAAGACAAGCCCCCTAACCCTGCACCGATTATAATAGCATCATAATTTTCCATAAAATTACCTTGGAGTTGATTATATATTTACTACAAAGTGTATATCAAAAAGAGTTATGTCTTTTCAATGTCGATTTGAACAAACATTATTTTTTGAATTTTAAGTTTTATAGGAATATCATTTTTAGAGATTGAAATTGCCAAAAATAAATACGCTTCAAAAGAGGTTTGAATGTATATTGATTACAAAAACCGAATGAGTAAATTTGCCGAAACTATCATAACATCTCGTTTTAGAGCTTTGTTTTATATTTTAACAAAGGTGTTTTTTAGAATATAATTTCAATCTACATCACTAATAATGTAGTTTGGCACAAATGAAACATACTCTGAATGAGAGTTGACAACCAATAACACCTACTTTTATATATGATGTCCGATAATGTTTCTCAATGGTAAAACAAATTCGAATAATTATGATACTGTTTGTGGTATTTATGCTATTACCACATTCAGCAAATACTACAGTGCCAACACACGCTCAAACAGGAAATGAACTCTTTCTTCCAAAACGAGTGGAACTTGAAAAGTTCTTGTTTGCTGGGACCGGTAATGACATATTTTTTCAGTCCAATGTAGATAATGCGGTATTACCTCACGAGTTTAAATCTACTGAGAGTTCTTATGATCTATATTCTTACGATGGGATGGATATATCTTCAAGTGGTGGCTTTAATCCTATTGTAGATAGTTTCATAGCCACAGATCCAAATGCATTGTATCATGCCTCTAATATTTCTGATTTTAGTCTTGATCTTGGTTACACAGCAACATATTATGATTTGACTGGAGGTGAAACAGATTTAGATGGATTAAAAAGTATGGTTCTATTTGAAGATGAGATGAGCGGGTTTAGATTTGAAGCTGAAGCGGGGCTTCCTTTGTTAATCGATCTGAAGATTAAGGGTCAGCTTGATATTTTAAAGATGAATATTTTCTTGGTTTCCCCTTCAGGTGAATCTTATGATTATTCGGCTTTTACAGATGAGTTCCAAACTTTCGTGAATCAGTTTATCCCTATAGTGCCAAATGAAGATGGAGTGCATACTTTGTATATTTCCCCTGTGAATGAAGACATTATTCTTGATAGTATGAAAATCCATGATCAAATACCTGTTGTTGAGATTGGTAGCGGAACTGAAGCAAATTTGAAAGGAACAGAAACTCAAACCATCTTCTATAAATTTAAGAGTAATATTACGGAAGATCTCAAAATACTTGAATTAACATCAACTGTATTTTATAATGAATCCGTTGCTTCCCCTGATATCCTACTTGGAAGATTGAATCTGAATTATTTTACTCCGACAACTAACATTTTTGGAGGAGTAATGCCAGCTGCTCAACCCTTAATTCAATGGAAGGAAAATGCAACTTATGTCGCAGTCACAGCAACTCCACCAAATGATGATGATCAATTTGTAAAAGGAATCAAAAATGAATTAGGTTTAGCTCCAGGATATGATGTTGAGTTTGCTTTCTGGGCAGAAGAATTTGATGTCGAGGAATTTACTTCAGATGTTGATTTTATTGTGGAAGACGTGAAGCAGCCCAACACTAACAAATATTTGTGGAGTACCACAGAAGATTTACTCATTGGTTTAAATGCGTCACTTGCAGCAGTTGCATTAATAATTAATTTAGATCAACAAGATGATGTTTATTTCCTAAATTCAAATGATAATAATATCCTTGAAGTAGCAGGTGATGACCCAACAATACTTCCTGCTGGAAATTATTTAGTTGAATTATTTGATAGTACGATATTGCTTAATAAAGCAAGAATACATACATTGGATTTATTGAGTATTAATGTCGGAGACCCAACGACTTTCGTCCTAAATCTGGATGATCCATTGTTCTTTATACTTCCTGTTAACACTCCAATTAAGGAAAATTTCAATTTCACTTATTTGGATGAACTTAATGCGAGTATTGACGTCGATTTTACTTTATATGATAACACCTTTACTCCACAGTATACTCCGACAACATCTACATTTGAAGACTGGTATGATAATTCGGGAACAACTCACAATATTATGAACAATACGCTCTTTGGAAATGCAAATATTGCACAACAATACAATATTCAAATAGGATATATGCGTGTCAGTATGATAAACAATGTCAAATATCAAGATGATGGATCAGGAGGAGTTAATGGAACTGATGTTCCCGAGCTTCAAGCGCAATTTAGAATAGAACGATTAAATTATCTTGAAATTTGGGATGATTCGAATCCATTAAATCAATATGAGAGTAGAATCTTTGCTCAATCAGCTGGGGATTTAGAATCCCTAAATGGAACCAAAGATCAACTCGTTTATGTTTACAATTTCAATTCTGGAAATAGCTTTAATGGATATAGTATGAATTTCGCTTCTACTAATATTACTTACACAATCTATACATTTGTTGATTGGGATAATATTTGGCATGATGGAATTCTAGTAGATTCTGCCACTCAAGTTGATGGAATTGATCATTACAATTATAATCTTGAATTTGGAACCAACATGGAAACAGCTTTTGGAATTATAATTGTATTTCAGAATAACCCTACAACGAACGGGACATTCATTGTAGATTTGGACACCTTTTTAGTACAAGAAACACCAGGTGTTACTTTAGGATCAATCAATACCGTAAAATACAACCCGACTTATGATGTGGATGATATTTTAGGTGGTGAATCCGATGACGAGAGTTTCTTAGAAAATAATTTAGTTCCCTTAGCAGTTGGCACAATAGTAGTTGTTGGAGCAGCAGGTGCATTTATCATCATCCGTAGACGTGGCGGTTCATTATAATTAATATCTAATAAAATTAATAAAATCTAAATCAGTTAAATAAAATTACAATTAACATAACTAACTTTCAATAATTCAAATCTTAGTACAAAATACAAATATAGAAAATCTTCTCATAGACACTTTTTTATCAATCTGAAAATATGGCTCAAGAAGTTCTTGTATGGTTTTTGGTGAATAAGCATTAACATGACCACATTTGTTCAGATAATAGTAAGATCTCTTTATTGTCCCCTGCAGAAAACATTGTAGTGTAAATAATGGTTTCCAGAAGGAAAAAACAGTATCATAGGGAACTGTCACCAGTAATTTTCCACCTTTCTTCAAAATCCTTTGGATCTCCTGCAAGGCTGGAATTGGGTCAATTAAATGTTCGACTACTTCTGAAATAATTGCGATATCAGCAGATTCACTCGGAAGTCCAGATTCATGTATTGGGGCTACAATTTTATTGTTTATTCGACCATGCTTCTTAGCATAATCTAAAAGTTGTTCATTCAAATCTACTGCAGTTACAGGTATATTTGCTTTATTCCAAGCACAGTTTCCTGCTCCAAAATCGATTACAACAGGGTCCTCAAGATTTTCAGTGAATTCTTGGATTGTTTCTCCAATTAATTCTTGTCTTCTCTCATGAAACCAGGAACGAATCGGATTTACAGTTGTTTTTTGGGCATCATAGAAATCATCTGCCACACTACTGTAAATCTTCTCAATCCGATTTAGGGTCAAATCTGGATCTATAATAGAAGAGAAAATGTAAGTAGAAGAAATCAAATAATTACCAATTGACATGAATAAAACACTGATGAAAATTACTAAATTCCTATTCCAATCGAACCTACTATCCACGAGTGCAGTTATACCAATATTCAGTACCCAGAAGGAACTTGATAGAAAGGTAAATTTTGCAAAGGCAGCAATCTTATGAATTGGAATTCCAAAGGTTATCAGCCAATGATACATGAAATTAAAAATGACATTGAAAAATGTTCCAATTGAGTAGGATATCCATAAAGCCATATTCTGATCAAGGAAGAAATTTGTTATTGAAAAATTGATCAACAGGCCAATTGCACCCCCCACAATAAAAACAATATAAGTAACGATATTCCCATTTTTGGAAAGTTCATCTTCAATACTCAATACAAATTAACCAAATACATTTGTTTTAACCTTTTAGCTGATTTCCAATAAAATTGTTTTACATCAGTTTTTATGATTAATTTTTTATAAATACATCAATTTCTTGCCCAAACTTCAGTTCTTCCATCAATGCTTTTCTGCATCGTAAAGTCATTGATGGAAGAACTCAAGATTTTCAGTGAATTCTTGGATTGTTTCTCCAATTAATTCTTGTCTTCTCTCATGAAACCAGGAACGAATCGGATTTACAGTTGTTTTTTGGGCATCATAGAAATCATCTGCCACACTACTGTAAATCTTCTCAATCCGATTTAGGGTCAAATCTGGATCTATAATAGAAGAGAAAATGTAAGTAGAAGAAATCAAATAATTACCAATTGACATGAATAAAACACTGATGAAAATTACTAAATTCCTATTCCAATCGAACCTACTATCCACGAGTGCAGTTATACCAATATTCAGTACCCAGAAGGAACTTGATAGAAAGGTAAATTTTGCAAAGGCAGCAATCTTATGAATTGGAATTCCAAAGGTTATCAGCCAATGATACATGAAATTAAAAATGACATTGAAAAATGTTCCAATTGAGTAGGATATCCATAAAGCCATATTCTGATCAAGGAAGAAATTTGTTATTGAAAAATTGATCAACAGGCCAATTGCACCCCCCACAATAAAAACAATATAAGTAACGATATTCCCATTTTTGGAAAGTTCATCTTCAATACTCAATACAAATTAACCAAATACATTTGTTTTAACCTTTTAGCTGATTTCCAATAAAATTGTTTTACATCAGTTTTTATGATTAATTTTTTATAAATACATCAATTTCTTGCCCAAACTTCAGTTCTTCCATCAATGCTTTTCTGCATCGTAAAGTCATTGTTATTCAATAAATCAAGTACAAATTGTTCGTTACTAATTAACTGATCTGCGGTGGTATTAATCAACTGATAAAGAGGGAGAATAAGGTAATTTCCTTCCGTCCAATCGCTAATTAATGTTCTCAATCGTTGTTGATTATAAGAAAAGGAACCTGGATCTCTCAGATTGGTATATTCGATAATCACTTCTGGACCTAGATGTAAATATGTGTATGAACCAGCTAGAAACCACAATCCTACTAGAATAACACCAGTAACATTTGATTGCTGACCCACATATGCCAGTGCTAAATTTACATCATCAAATGATTCAACATAACCTCTCCTATCTTGATATGCAACTGATTGATTTGCCAATAACAGTGTTATCCCAATAACCAAAACTAATTTTCTCCATTGTGTATTTTTTAGAAATCCAAGATTTGAATACTTAATAACAATTAATTTTATATCTGCATCAAAAGATTCATCGACGAATTCAATAAAAAGTGTTAACGCCACTGCAATTGTTAGTAAAAGTAAAACCAATCCAGAGGTGTTGAATCTTATTTCCTTATGCGTTTCATTATCCCAAACACTACTCGAAATTAACCAAGAGATAACTGTGATAACAAAAAGTCTGACATAACCAAACTCAATAGATTTAACGCTATCAACCGAATTAATTTTCGATTTAATCAGAATTCTGGCCAATGTATAAAACAAAATTACGAAACTTATAGATGCAAAATTAGACAAGCCATCAGCAATCACTAATTCATTCCAGTAATAATATTTATCCGAAACACCGAAATCATCTCCATGATCAAGAGCGAAAGTTAACCAATTAACGGGAACGGTAAAAATTCGATCATAATAGCTGTAATCTACAAGTATTCCAATTGTCCATCCCGTAATCCCATCCGAAAGAATTTCAAAATATTGTTTGTACTGTCGAATATGAAATGTGGCAATAAATACTGCAAAAACTACAATACCTAAGTCTAATCTAATGTAAGTAGACAATCCAACAAATATCGCAATTATAAAATGATCATACTTCGAAATTTTTTTAGTTTCCATTACTACAAGCATTCGAAATAATCCATAGAACAACATCGGCAGAAAGAATGTATTACTCAAAGGTCGTACTGTCAATTCAGCTAATCGCCACCAGAAAGCAACAAAAATAGCTGAAAGAACTCCTGCTGTATCATTATGTGTTAACTGACTGACAAATTTTCGGGTGGCAGGAATTAATAAGGTCGAATTGATAGCAAGAAAAATTCTGATTAGTGGTAAAGTTTGATTATGGTAATCTAATCCTATTATTTCACCAAATCTCATGATTGCAGCAAAAATTAATGGGAAGATCCAACTTCTTGAAGCCGCATAACTTTCAATATTGGGGTTTTCTTTTAAAAATTCAGGAGGAGTGTAGCCAGAATCAAATACAATTAAATGAGCCATTTCCAGCGATTGAAAAATTTCATCAGGATGATAAACCCCTATAGCCCTTAGAGCAAGAAATAAGCGTATATAAAATCCAATTATTAAAACCAAAATGTATAATGCAGAATTGGGATTTAATTTGATCCAATTACTAATTCGGCTTAGAAGACCTAAATTTTTATCTGTTTTAATGGAAGTCTCGTTATCCGCCATCTTACAATAACTGTAGAGGTATCTGATCTATTTTTAATCTAACTACAGATTACGGCTGAAATGATAACTTCGGATAAAAATCTATTATTTTAAACTCAGTTTTGTCTTTCGAATGTCTATTGTTGATCTTTTTAATCCATAATAAATTTAAAAAGAAATACTCATTATTCCATTTTGATAGACATAATTTTACAATATATGATTACTATCTAGGTTTGATGATTGACCGCGATTCTAGTAATAAGAAAAGCGGAAATAAATCCAATATTCTCAAAACCAAAGGAAGTAGTGATCCCAGTAATGAAATGGATGAAAAAATTAAGTCTTTTGGAATAAAAGTGAGTGCATTTATTGATCAACTACAGGAAACCGGGGAGGATGTGTTTACACAAGAGAAGACAATTCAAGAATTAACCTCAAAAATGGACATCGGAATCTCTGAAAAAAAGGATTTATTGGATAAAATTGAATTCTTGAAAAAGGATAGAGTTGAATTGGAATCCAAGTATAAAGAGATTGTTCAATTATTGGAAGAAGAAAATACCAGACTTAAATCAGATAATGAGAAAATCAAGAAAGAAATGATGAGAAAAGTCGATAAAACACCCATTGATAAAGTAGAAGCTATGGCAAGTGTTGAAGAAGTTGATGAAGTCACAATATTGAATCATTTCCATCCAAGTCATTGGGACAAATTAATTGACTTAAATGAGCGAAATAAATTAACTTTACCAATTCTCTCAACATTGTGGGAAATGCAAGAAACGCATCTTATCATTTTAGCGTTAAAGCTTGAAGTTGATCATAGTCATTGTTTTGAAGTGATTAATGAATTGGAAGAGATGGGGATCATAGTTCTCAAACAAAAAATAGCTGGAGGATTAAACCCCCTTATTAAGCTTAAAGAATATACCTAAGAATCGTTTAATTATTATTGAAGAGATATAGTCATTCCAACCTTTGCAATTTCAAAGCCCTTTGAAATTACATCTTTGTATTCCTTTGAATCCGATCTTAAAATTGGATTTGAATGATTAAAATGTGTAAAAATGATTCTAGTATCAAAATTTCTCAGTTTATCTATACTCAGAGTAATTGGAGGATGAGGAATTTCTTTCTGTCTTATAATTTCAGATTTACTATAAAACGAACCATCAATCAATGCAATATCTGCCTCTTCGATCTTCTTCAATACATCATCCGAATAATAATCCAAATCCGGTATGTACACAATTGATTTTGATCCTGAAATTAAGAATCCAGCCGTGTTTCCATCTTCATTCCGATGAGGAACCTCAAATGGGATTATACTTATTTTGGTAGTAAGATCCATCGAAAGATTATATTTGATTTCGTGACATTCAATTTCTCCTCTCTCAATTAGGTGACTAAAGGGTTTGTTATTCTGCAAAAATAGCAGATTCTCCATGGTTGCATATATCTTCATATCTTGCACCGAAGCTGCCTCTCGTCCTAAGTATACTAATCCTATATAATGGCCAATATGAAGATGCGTAATAAAAATACCATCAATTTCTGAAGTATTTTTTTCTAAATATGATAATTGATGCGGAAAATCAGGTGTACAGTCAATTATGTAAGTCTTACTTTCTGCGATAATTGCTATTGACGCTACAAAATTGGATTTAGGATTTGACATTAAGCAGTTTTCACATTGACAATTAATGTGAGGAATTCCTGCATCTTGGATAGTACCAAGAATTTTTACCTCCATCTTGATATGTATTTTTCAATTTATTTTATTTGTAACCATTTTAAATTTAATTTACGCTAATTTTTTCGAATAATTTTTTCTCAAAATTCAGTATTATATTTGTTGGAAAGTCACCAAGTTACTCCCGAGTAAGTTGAATTTTAAATAAATTTAAGTATTTATTATATCATGAGTGAAATAATAGAAGCTCTAGAAGTTAATTTAAGATATGCAAAGCGGTTCATCCCTGAAAACGACAATATTGATGTTGTATTGACCAAAGAAATTGTACCTGGAGAACGTTCAGCATATGATACTATAATTCATGGATTAAAACCGATGTATCAAAGAGCTTATGCAGATTTGAACTCCATATCTGATTTGGAAGATATTGAATTACCCATAAATAATGACTTGAGCCCAAGACAACAGATTTTCGAAACATATGAGACCACATTACAATTATTTATTGAAGCTAGAGAAAAATTTGATGAGGAAATGGATATGATTGTAAACAAAGAATATCAACAAACACGATCAAAACAATATGCCACAGTTGGAATGCATACAATACATCATTTAGGTCAAGCAATCGGTATTTGCAATATAATGTTAAGACAACTTGAAACTAGAAACTAATATTTTCTCAGTTAAATTATTAATTGCGAAGATTTTTCAAATTTTTTTCAAATCTTTTACGGACTTTTTCTGCTTCTAATTCCCGATTTTTCAAGGGAGATTTGGTAATTAATGATTCTAACATTTTTTTAACAACGTGAGTAGTATCCTTGACTGAAGAATCAAACACTTCTTGGTTAACTTTTGACGGTTTAGTAAATCCACTTATCTTTCTGATAAATTGAATTGAAGCATCATAGATTTCCTCTTCAGTAGCAGGTGGATCAAAATTAAATAGAGGTTTGAGATTTCTACACACACATTGTCTTAATAATAACAGATTATGAATGTCGTGAGTAATGATTTTTAGAAAGCAAAAACATGACAAATTTTAATCCTATGCATCAATTTTTATTTTCTAATTATTTATTATCAGTGATAATTAGATTCAATTAACAAAAAATCTCTTAAATCAGTAATGTGAATAAAAATTGATGGGACATGAGGATTTTGAAGGTTTTGCTTTATCAATAATTCCAAAAGATCTTTTTTCGAAAAAGGATCTGATTTATCTAAATTTAAGGAGCAATCGACTTCAAATCCTTCCGGATGAAATATGGGGCCTAACAAATCTCAAATATCTTAATTTGAGTAGTAATCAAATAACAAACGTCTCAAATCAAATAGAGGATCTAGTTAATTTAACTCATTTATATTTGGACACCAATAAAATTGAAGCACTGCAAGAAGAATTTGGATTATTAACTAATTTACAATACCTCGACATTGCACACAATCCGATCTACTCGCTGCCAGACTCAATTGGAAATCTTACAAATTTATTATTCTTTTACATTAGTAACATGAAACTACAAATTTTAACTCCCCAAATTGGTAATTTAGTCAATCTAGAGTATCTAAATTTTAGTAATAATGACATTAAAGCCATGCCAACATCCTTTGAAAACTTGGCTAATTTAATTGAATTCAGAGCTTACAACAACAAATTGGAAAATGTCAGTGAAGTTCTTTCAGGTTGGAGACAAATTGAAGAGATCTATCTTCAAAATAATAAAATTAGGGAAATTAATATTCCTTTAGAGAAATTATCAAAGTTGCGAATACTTAATTTGGAAAATAATTTATTGAATTCAATTACAATTGAAGCTGGTAGTTCCACATTGAACTCACTAAATGTAAGAAACAATCAATTAGTTGAAGTACCAGAAGTCATTGGATCTTTAAAATCTTTAGAGTTGCTGGATCTTAGAAATAATACACTTGAAATATTACCAGATACAATTCAAGAACTCAAAAATCTGAAAAAATTGGACCTACGATGGAATAAGAAATTAAAATTACCATCATGGATATCTGAATTCAGAAATAAAGGAACAATAGTCTATACTGACTTCGAGATTTAAGTCCTAATACAATGATTCTATCTATTTTTTAAGTTATTCAACATTTAGCCTAAACTATGCATTATTGGATATTTCCAATCCATCTATCTTGTTGTTTTTATTTTGGGTTACTTTCATTGGTAAATCTGCATTTGCTTGTACAAAGCTCCAGTGCTTCATTGGATTTCAAAGATGCGATTACTTTAAATAATATACTATTTAACTTCCATTGATAATCATGCAACAATCCTTTACTTTTAACAAACTAGATAAATTGAATTTAATTATTATAATAACTATTGTGGGTTCAGGGTCCATTGGATATCTCATCAGGAATTTTTCAGATAGTGATACATACTCACTCTTCGATTTATTCCTTGGGATAGCAGGGATAATAGGATTAGTAACCATCCCAATATGGGTTGTAAGGTATTTGTTGACTGCAGATCGAGAATTTATGCGAAAATCAATTACTTTTGAAAATCTGACAAAATTGATGCCAATCCTTTTAATGATTTTTGTTGGTTCAGGATTCCTTATGGTTTTCCTTATGTTTCTTTTTGAAGAACCAATTATATTCATTATTTTACAGTACGGAGGTGGAATAGCAGGGTTACTTTTTATGATTTCAATTCCTATTTGGGTAATAGCATTTCTATACAGAATTATCAGGCCTTCACCATACAAGCAGGCAGATTGACAATCCCCTTTTGACGTATTACAACAAAGTTATAATAAAGGAGAAATTAATCAAACAGAATATAATAAAAAATTAAGCGCCCTACAATCAAATTACACTGCACAGGGATTTTATCAACAGCCACAAAATTATCAAACTCAAGTCCAACAGCTACCCCATCAAGCTGTTCATCAATCAATCCCCGTAATAATTTGCCAATCCTGTGAATCTCAGAATCTTCATAACAATACTTTTTGTTTTAATTGCGGTGCTTCACTTAAACAAATTCATTCAAGTATGTAATAGCAACACATAGATATCTGAATTAAGAGAGAAAGGAAAGCTGGTTTATATGATGTTGAGAAATAAGTTTTATGAGTAATTGCTCTGTTTATTATCTGTAATCAAATTATAGTACGTGTCTATACTGATTCAACTAGTTCTTTGATTGAAAAAACTCATTTTAACAATTCCAAAAAAATTACGTATAGTCGGTGGTATACGCAAATCCAATCTTAGTTTAATTTTTTAAATTTTCATATAAGGAATTCTCAGAAAAAAAATCTTTAGTAGTTATATTTAATATCAATTGGGTAAAAGAGATTTTGATAATGATTCTCAAGTATCAAGGTGGTTTAATTGAACTTAATGATAGAGAAAGAGAATCTATTTACTTAGGGCTATTTGTGGGTTTAATTTTCATTATGTTAACTTCTTTACAAATCGCGATCATAGTGGGATTTATCACAGCTGCATTATATCGCAATTTGCGAGATGAACGGCAAACATTGAAAGGGCGACCATATTTGAGACGTATATTCATACCTTTCAACACTAAACACGTCATATGCAAAATTTGTTCAACTCAGTGTAGTAATTATGCTCGATGAAATAGATTTAGGTTTATCAATCGAATGTAAATCTTGGATCTAAATTGATAAAAATACACTAAAGATAAGAATTTAAAATACCTATTTATGTTACACATTTATGGGATATTTAGCAAAAGGAAAATTGTCTCAGATTCTTAATGTATATGAGATTCAACCAGAGGGAAATGGACCCTTTCCAACCATCATTAATTTTATGCATGCCGGAGCGATTGATGACCCAATGAAAAGGGTATGTGACGATCTTGCCGCAGAAGGTTACTATGCAGTTTGTGCAGATGCATATTTGAATGGTTCATATAATTTTCAGTCAAAATCAGACTCTTTAATCTTGAGAGCTTTTAACTTGTTATTAGATTGGTTGAAAGTAAATCCCCTCGTGGATCATGATAAACTCGGTTTAATCGGATTCTGTATGGGGGGTCGATTTGTCTACTTAGCAAATGCAAAAATGGATATCATGAAGGCAGCTGTTGCATATTATGGCTTCCCTCATCGGGGATCAAACGAGGCAGATACACCTCAAAATTTGATTGAACAATTTACAGCTCCCACCTTAAGTTTATTTGGTTCAAAAGATGGAGGTATCCCCGAAGTAGCTGTAAATGCATACAAAGAGGCTTCAGAAAAAGATGGATTACCACACAAAACATATTATTATGAAGGTGCAGAGCATGGATTTTTGGACCCAAATTCACCACGATATCACGAGGAAGCAGCAAAACAAGCTTGGGAAAAGACACTTGAACATTTTAAAAAGTATTTATAAAAATTTATTCTGTTTTAGCCCATGATTCATTCTACGGGTAAAATTAATAAAATGAGTAATGACAGTAATGCAACAAAATAATAAACTAACTCTCGAATTTTATAAGATGAGTTCTTGATACCACCAATAACAATTCCAATAACTGTAAGTATTATACCCAATATAATTACATTATTTTGAAGATAAGCAAGAAATAATAATAATGCAACTGTAATCACAATGGAAAATGATGGCCCAAATGTAACCACCATCGATTTTGAATTTCTTTTAATATCAATTTCATAATCTACTAAATCATTAACAAAATGAGCTATAATTGCTAATATTAATCCCGATATGATGAATGTAACCGGTAATTCATTATCCGAATACCCATTTTCTATGATATATGGGATCAATGCCATCAATCCAAATGAAATAACAAAAACAATCCCACTTAAAGGAGTGTCCTTTAATTTTATGTTATAACTTTGTGCAACAATTGTCCCTAAAAAAACTATAAGAGAGAGATCGAAAGGGATTAAAATCAAAGTTGAAACAACCAATAATAAGATATTTACTTTTATCGCATATTTGATTTCATCTCGAGTGATCCCCCCTCTTGATGTTATCTTTAAAGGTTGGAATTGCAGATCAGAATCGAAATCAAGAAAGTCGTTCATAAAACCAGTCAGAAACTGAGCCAATAGGAAAATAAATCCCAATTTCAAAACAATTTCAACAGAATTAAGAAATTTCCACGAAATAATTACCCCAGTAAATGTTCCAATTATAGCTGAAAATGGATGGGATGTCTTGAATATGTTCGGATTAAACTGTAAGTTCAATTACTCGTGTAAAAAAAGCAATTAATTAAAATGAGACCAAAGCTATTCGATTAAATGATTACCCTTTTTGATTTACATATTTAGCCTGTGGACGTAATACTTCTATGTGTTCCATAATTCTATTAACAACCTGAAGAGAAGTCTCTTTTGAAGGTGGTAAATCACGCAAATCATCTAATGGGACTGCAGAACCATATTTCACGAGTATATTAATAGATCGAGGTCGACGGCCAAAAGTTAAAGGTTTGCCAACAGGCATTGCAAATTCAGTCCCAGCTAAGAAAGCAGGTATTATCAGGGCATTAACAGCGTGGGCAAGCATTCCAGAGCCCATTTTCCCAGGATTAGTTTTGTTTTCTTCAGGATTTTTATGTCGTTGACCTTCAGGGAACCAAAACATACTTGATCCATTATTAACTCGTTTAATTGCATAATCCACAATTTGTATGCTTTTTGTTTGCTTTCTTACTGGAAACCCATTAATCAAATCAGCAAATTTCCTAAAATAGCGATTGTACCATAGCTTTTCATCACCAATACCATGTATTGCATGTTTTTTTAATTTCCTACATGCAAATGCGCCTACCAATGGTGCATCCAAATGACTGATATGATTTGGCATTAATACGACTGGTTGATTATCAGGAATATTCTCTAAGCCTTCAACTTTAATCTTCCAACCAAATCTGAAAAAGGTTCTGGCAATTTTTGCGATAATTTTTTGTGAAACAACTTTTGGTGTGTAAAAATAATTAAAAAAATTTACTGGACCAACTTTATTTTGTATTTTGGGTCTACTTTTTTGTGAGGATGGTATTGATTCATGCTGATGAATGATTTTATCTTCTTTATCAATTAGATGAAATGGAATATTGTATTCTTTGTAGCTTTGTTTGAAATCCTCTGTTCCTGTCTTTATTTGATCACCCTCTATTTCGTATTAAAATTATACAATATTTTAAAGATTCAATTGGACTACAAATTTATGATAATTTAGAATTAATAATAACAAAATCGTATAACACCCCTTATGGTGAACAAATATCTTCCGAAATGACATCAATAGATTATTTGAGTCCGCTCAATTTAGAAGTAAATTATTATTTGAAAAGTTTTGATTTTATAGAAGATTAAAAGTTATGAAAAGAAAAAATTAGATAATTTATTGAAATATAGTTTGACAATTTCTATCCCTTGTAAGATATCGAGGAAAGAGGCCAAATCCGACCTCTTGGGAATTCATGGGGATGCAATAAATAGAATGCACTTGCAATTAATAAATAATTCAAAATTCCAAAAAGAATTGGTGACAAATAAGTAAGAAATTGCAAAATGATAAGGATTGGGAAAAGTAATAGTGGATCGTCTTCGGTAGATTCTTTGCTAGATTTTAAAGAAGTTAAGATACTTTTCTCTCCCCTGATAATAAACATTGGAGCTAATCCAAATCTTGAAAGTACAAGTGCTTTTGATGTAATCCTAAAGAACAACATTGTAAAATGAAATTCTCCAAAATTTAACACTGTAGGAAATACTATGATAACAAAGTGATTGAGAATAAGCAATATTAAAATATAAATAAATTAAATAGTGCAAACCCTAAGGATACAATAATAATCATTGGTATATATTGATATCTACTTTTCAAATCTTCAATTATTGTAACACCTACCTCTCTCTGAAATGGATCCCACCCAACCGGAATTAGAGAACTCGAATTCCAATTTTTTTCATGATATTCTCTAGTTTTCATAAAAATATATATCATAGGTATCCAAGATAAAAGATACTTAATAGTGAGAGATTGTGAAATGCTATATCTAATATTCAAATGCGGATAAATAAAATATAATGAAAAAGATTGAACGGGTTGTTGTACAACTTTGTAAAGGAAAAATAATAGTATTGTAAGTATTAAAATGTGAAAAAAGAGGACTTTATACAAGTTTGAAATTCCAATTAACAAATTGGGAGTTGAAAGCTTTACAGGATTGGGGTTATTTGGAAATTGAACACTAACATCATCCTCGTAATTTGGATACTCAATATCAACTTCTTTAGACAAATTTCAATACCTGAGAGATCTGTATTTATCTAAACTTGGACATATTTATTAATTTTGAATTT
Source organism: Candidatus Heimdallarchaeota archaeon LC_2 (assembly GCA_001940725.1). Next base: position 60,050 of record MDVR01000015.1, read on the forward strand.
GAATACATATAATGAAAATATTCCAAGTTTCCTAATCACAGAGATGAATATAGTACTGCTCCCAATTTATCCAAGGAACTGTTTATTAGTGAGACATTGGTAAATACATTAAGCAGGAGAGAATAGAAGATAAAAGTTATCTCAAATGATTATGCTCAGAGCATTCTTTCACAATTAGGATTAACTGACGCATCGCTTTTTCTGCAAAATGTAGATCACTTTACCAAAAATGAAGGTTCAAAAAGAGATGAAATTGTAAAGGAATATTTTGGTGAAGAGGGAATGCAAATATTAATTGAAGAATTATACAAATCACTTATAGGAAACAACGATCTAACCCTAGTTGATTTGGGCGTTGGCACTGGTACCTTTCTGTTACCTATCTTGCAAAAATTATCAGTTGGAGAAGTTGTCTGTTTCGATGCCACACCTAAAATGCTTGAATTATTGCAAGAGAAATTCTCTGACAAATTATATGCAGTTTCAAAAGTTCATTATATTATTGGAGACATGGAACAGGTTAGTAGAAGCTTAGAAGTTAATCAGAGTTTAAGGAAAATTATAATGCCAGAAAAATATGATCGCATTATGAGTACACTTGCATTTCACCACATCAGGGATACTTCTATGGTTTTGAAAGGAATTTCAGAGATTTTAAATCCTCAAGGAAAGGCTGTTATTATTGATGCAATACTAAGTGAAACTTCTGGAATGGTTCCCTCGCCAGATCATGCTCACGATGGGTTCGAAATTGATAAACTAAAGAATTTAAGTGAAAAGTATTTCAAATCAGTCTCAATTAGAGAACTTGATGTAACTTGTAATGATTCTAATTGTCCATCTCGAGGAACTGGTTTATTCATACTGGAATTAGCTTATCCACTATAAATTATTATAATCACTAATTCAAAGTAGTTAATAACTCTCGATCCTAAATATTGCTTGAAAATTTGTGTGAATTACTCAACTAATTTTATGTTGATAGCTTCAATCCCTTTTTCGGTTTCTTGAACTTCAAATTCTACTGTATTTCCTTCTTTTAGATCTTGCATAGTCACTCCATCTAAATTTGATTCGTGGAAAAAGACGTCTTTGCTTCCTTCTCCCTCAATAAAGCCGAATGTCGACTTAATTCGTTTAATTTTACTTTTCATTTTAATCTACCTAATTAACTGCTAAAATTGAGTTTTCATATAACATTGTTATAAAAAAATTAAACAAATCTAGTTGGTTAAAATTGATATAACTAGATAGTTCACTACCTACTAAAAACGATTTAGTTTGATTCGCTATCATCCCGATTAAGATTATTTTCTTATTTTGATCTTCAAGTCCACATCGATCCAAATGAGATAGATCTTTGATATAATGAAATCTTGAAAAGATATATTAAACATTTAATTGGAAATTGCCCCTTGAGGAATAACATCAACCTTAACTGAAATCTCTCTATTAGGATTGTTAAGACTTAATGACGCAAAAATAAGTATAGAGCCAATTAGACAAATAGCCATGCTAATTAGAACACCATAAATTAAACCAGAAATATCAATTATACTCCCTACAATCGGGAGAAGTGGAATTACGAAAAGGTTTGAAATGGTTGGTCTTATCGAATATACTGAATTGCGGTTTTCAGATGGGATAAGATTGAGCATAATGCTAGAAAATAAAGCTTCTGTAAAATGGTTGATAGAACTTGCACCTATTGTCATTATTAGGATTAAAGAGATGAATCCAATAATATTAAAACCACCATTTAATGGATGAATATGCAATAGAAAGCTTACACCTCCAAACAACAAAGTTATTTGCAATAATAATAGAATTGGTAAATTTTTCTTTTCGACTTTTTTTATAAATTAAGCGGAATTTTTAATATTTTAATCAATGTCATACATGTAAGACATGGCAAACATTATTCAACAATAATCAAACAATGATCGCAATTCAAGCAATAGACTGGATGAGTAGGATTTATTACTTGTCAAATGGGAGTGTGTCTTTAACTCAAGTATCAACTGCCCCTCTCTTACCTATTATATTTTTCATAATTTTGATAAGATATGACGGGAATCTAATTTCTTTGAGAAATCAGATCAGCATCACAATTTCAAATTGAAAATACGCTAATTCGTAAATATCGTTAATTTAATTTCATTATTCGATATAAATAAAATTTATAAAATGATTTCAAATAATAATAACTATGACAAGGGAGGAAAATGTAATAGCCCATTGGGACTTTTCTGAGTCTGTAGGGGATGAATTGAAAGATATTTCAACATACGGATCTCATGGTAAAATTTTTGGTGCAAAGTGGAATAAAGACCAATTGGGGATTAGATCATTAGAATTTGACGGCATCGACGATTATGTCGAAATTGATACTAGTAATATGTCACTCAATCCTTTTAAGAATATCTCAACAGGGACTTTATTAGTCTGGTTCAGGGTTGATTCAATTCCGTTGGAACATGGAATAATGCCGATTTTCTATTATGGATCTAAGGACAAATGTGATTTTTTTGATGCAGCAAATAACGGTCTAATTATAGAAGTTGGTCATAGCCCAATAGGCCTGGGAAGCAAAAAACTGTATTATACGGTTTGGGCAAATGGATGTACACTTCCTTCATTTTGTTTTGATTCAACAGATCCTATAAAGGAGAAACAATGGTATCATTTTGTTGTTGTTGTAGGTGATAATTATAATACAGGTTTTCTGAATGGAGTTGAAATGGTTCATCGTGGATATAATTTTGGTACGAAGACTGATTCACAATTTTTCGCTCGTTCAATTTCTCATGAAAAACTTTGGATTGGAAAAGGATTTTGGGATCGGAAGGAGATGTATCTGAAAGGAGCGGTCGGCGAGATTAGAGTTTATAATAAACCCTTAACACAAGAAGAAATCATGTCTCTTTACAATTCAACAAAACTAGTCTAAAAGTTCTCAAGAAGAATCGCTTCACAAAATTTGTATTAAATCTAATTATTTCAGATATTAGTTGCAAGGAATATTTTTAAGAAATCCCCTAATAGAAGTTCAAACGATTAAATAAAAGGTGAAATGAAAATGAAGGATTTAACAATCTTACTTGAGGATAAACCTGGTACATTAGCTGAAGTTTCAGAAGTATTAGGACAAGCAGGAATTAATATTGAAGGTGGATGTGGATATCCAGCAATAGGCCGAGGAATATTTCACATCCTTGTTGAAGATGTGATTGCCGCTCGAACCGCATTAGAAGGAGCGGGTATTACTGTTAGCGAAGAAAATGATGTAATTGTATTTAATCTTGATAACAAACCAGGTAATTTAGGAGCTGAATTGAGAAAACTTTCAAACGAAGGTATAAATGCAACATTATTCTATATTGCCTCCAATAATCGTATTGTACTTAGTGTAGATGATTTTGATAAAGCTCGTTCTTTGATTGGATAGCTTTAGAATAATGAATTGATCATCATATAAATTAATTTCACATTTAGAGCGAATTATATGCTATTATTTAAAGTAAAAAATTATGTGTCTCATCGTAATTCTATATACCTATCAATATCAAGAATTATGTCTGGATTTAAAATGACCAAATTGAAACCTCGAATTGATTAACTTTGTCTTTTCACTAGATTCTCAAATCTTTCAAGTTGCTCTGGATAATCTAGATCCATTCCGGCCTCTGCAAATGGATTTAAGTAATGAGTAATATCCACATCAAATTTCTTTTTAAATAAATTAATAATATGATTTATTGAAAGTCTCCCCATTATATAACGAAGAATAAAGATAGGATAAACACGCAAGATCATTCTTACTCTTGATTTACGATTCTCAAGTAAATTCCTAAACAAAATTTCATTTGATAATATTGCACGAACCCTAATTGCATTAATGTCACTTCCGCAATATTCACCTTCTTTTAGACGGGAATATCGTTTATTTGCATTGGGAAATGAGTTTTCCATTACGTTTTTTGAGATTATTCCAACATATCCATCTTTATTGGTCTCAGGGATATTCATGAGAAGTATACATTGATCTATAATTTCTGCCGTAATGAGTGGTATATCTGAAGGCATTATTAGAATATGTTCGGGTGGAAATTCGAAACTATTTAGATGGTTAAGAGTTGAAATTAAATTATCAAATCGCATTGCATTACCAGGAAGAAAATATATTTGTTTATCAATGGTAACTTGTAAATCTTGATGATTTAACCCAACTAAATAAATGGATTTAACTAATTTTGACTTATTTATTGCATCCAATACATAATAGATTATAGGATTGTTTGCTATATTAATTAATGCCTTATTGGTTACTCTAGCTGCCTTCAGAAGAGGTGAAGGATCGTTTTGATGAGAACCTGCAAATACTATTACTGATATCTGATGCTTTTCAATAATCTTCTCAGTAAGTATATATCTTTGTTCTGACGTCATTTTGTATATTTCTAATTTTAAACAAGGTGCACATTTATTTATACTCTTGCAATTGAGAGTTATATTTTTTGATCGATCAAATAAATCTTGAAACAATTTGTTCAAAAAAATCATCAGGAATTGAATCATTTCCTAGATCATCTAAAACTATTCAATTTAAATCTAAGTTGAGCTGTTTAATAATAACTGTTCTATTTCTAAAGTAATTTTACCCGGACCTTTGATATAAGCTACTCTGACCCCCCATGGTTTATCACTTGGTTTCTCAATATCTGTAGCACCTTTACTTATCACATTTTGAAAATCTAGATCACAATTATCACTATTAAATCCGATTGTTGATAAAGCATCATTATCCGCAACGTCTAATATAAATGTAAAACCAGCTTGATTGAAACTTGCCATTCCATCACTTTCGTAAACAGGTTTGATTCCCCAAACTTTTTCAAACCATAATATTGCTCCTTTTAAATCTCGAACGTTAACATGAAAATGATTTAACCACATGTAAGGTACTTATCCCAATCATATTAATTAATGGATTGATCAGGTTATTTTTTAAATTCGATGACTTAAGAGTTCACCATATATGAATTTCCTTGTGTGGTACAAAATATGGGTCTATGGGTTTTAGCTGATAAAATTTTGCCAATTGTGTTATTACTTCCAAAGCAAAATAAATTACCATATGGGAAGTAAAACTGATCGAAAACTGTAATCCATTAATGTATTAAATCTTAATATGAGTATATATTAATTTCTTTTTTTAACAATTAATGAAACAATCAATGAGAATGCCATAATGGTAATCCAAAATCCGAAAGCAGGACTATCATCTTCGGACGATCCTTCTCCAACATTAAATTTACCTTCCATACCCCCATCTCTATGTCCTGGTTGATTACAATAGTAGGTGAAGGTTACGTCTACATCCGGTGTTAAAACACTGAATGAAGCAGTTTCACCTGCGTCAAGTAAAATGTAAACAGATGTTATACCTTCATCTCCAGCAACAAAATCAATTGTAAAATCATGAAATTGAATATCTTTGTTTATTAGAGTGATCTTGACACATGTTGCTTTCTCAAGTTCGAGTTTGTCGGTATCATATATGATACCAGGTCCCGCTGCAATTGTTATAAATTGAGTCGGGGTGCTACATTCATCTCCAGAAATCGGTTGAACTTGTGCATGGACTCCATTAAAAGTAAATGATGGCAAAACCGTAAGACTCGCTATCAATATTGGTATTAGTAATAATTTTTTCATTTGATATCCTCCATTAAAGAAGGTGACTCATGGAAATAATTGAGATTTATATAATTTTGCACTAAGGAATTTTTAGTTGATTCAATTTATATTACCACTGCTTATCTTATCATTCTCTGATTGAATATTTATTGGATTTGTAAAATTTTTGCAAGGTATAATTTATGATTTAAGGAATTAGTATGTAATTTTATTTAGATAGCATTTCAAAAGATTTTGAGAATGTGACCTTCCAATCATAAAGTGGTTTTAGTTTAAATTCCAAGAACGGATATAGTGGATAGCTCACCATGTCTTCCCACATCTTCTCATGACTCTCATATGTCGCTATAGCAACTGATCCATAAGGAAGCATCCCGTAAAGGGATTCGAGTTCTCCAGATGCAATTTTAGAATTGATCCAGGTTTCGGCTGATTTTAACAAATCTGCATAGTTTTCTGGGAGTGGACCTCCCTTGGGTTTCGTAATAACAAGAAATTTCATTTGTATTCCCCCTATAAGGTGAAAATTCATTCGGATATCCTTTTTAAATTTAACTTGGAATATAATAGTAAAAGTATAGGTTTTTATAAAAATAATTGTGTTTTGCTATTTTGGAACAAAATATACATCTGTTGGTTTAAGTTGTGAGGGTTATCAATGGGTGTGATCGATTATCTTAGAATAATAAATCAATATTTTCTTTTAAGATGTCGGCAAACAACTATTAATCCAATTCCTGCAAAAACATTAAAAAAATCAAATCCTGGTAAGGATGTATCAGTACTCTCTAAACCATACCCTTTCTGCTTAATAATATATTCCGCAAAAATTTCCTCAATTCCATTTTCATTTTCGTATGTTGCAGTAGAATATTCTCTATTATACAACAGCATTCCAGTTTTTTTATCAAATCTAATGTTAATCTCACGAGCTATTTTGATCTGACCCTCGGCAGTAAAATTTATTTTATAATTATAACCAAATTCACTGGAGGTATCGATTATGGTATAATTAAATGATTCTATATCGTCTTTTTCTGTCGAAAGTTCATCAAATCCTGCTTGAAGTTCAATTTTGTATGATTCCCAATCAGTTGAAAGGATGAATCCACTGCCTAGAGTTCCTTCTTCAGTTATTGTAAAATTCTGTGTTGTAATCTCATATGTAATGCAGCAGTCATCTGCATAGGTAATACAATCTGGCCCGTTTTCACAATCATTGTCCGTGTTATCCCTTAATGCGATTTCGATAATTGTGACAGTAAATTCATCACCCTCTTGAACGTAATTATCCTCCCCGTTCCACCCAAGATAATAACCATTACTCGTTTCACCATCAGAAATTAAAATCTTGTCGACAATATAGACAAAAGTGTCCCCTTCTTCAACACCAATATAATTGTCATCAACAGCTCTAATTATTGTTGAGGAATTCACTAGTAACACAACTAAATACATCAACAATGCTAATTGATAATGTTTTTTTCTCATTTTATATATACTAAAAATAAAACCTGGCTTGAATATTTACAATTCCTCCCAGTTATTATTTATCAAATTTTTATTTAAACCTTATGAGTCTTTGAAATTCAATGAGAGCTTTATCCCTTGAACATATTTTCCATGGACTGCTTACAGCGTATTTCATCCTAATACGCAATTCGGATAAATCGTGAAACCTAAATGTTTGAGACCAATTATTGTAATTTAAATATTTGATATTAATTGAATTCGAAAAAGAGAAGCTCGATCGATTTATCAATATTTACTTGGGAACGAAATATACGTCGGTTGGTTTGAGTTGGCTAAGTTTGGCGAATTTAGCTTTTACTTCCATACCAATCAAGTTGAGCCATCTTTTGTCTTTCATGTAATGACAATTTATTTTGTCATATACATTAATATAAATTCAAACCAATATTAATATTAGAATATAATGATTAATCAGCATCAATCGATTATCAACTGTAACAATTAATGAGACACATGTCAATAGCTAGACATGTCACACAGATATTACATAATGAAGAAGTAGGACCTGCTGAAATTGAATTGCTAATGTTCAAACTAAAACAAGTCCTAGTAAAGAAAGAGAAAGTGAGAGCATTTATCTCTCTTGTTCAGACCATTGAGGAACGATCAGATCCTCGATCAAAACATCATGATAAAACAGTGGATCAGATTCTTGAGCAATTCGGAGTTGCAAGATCAACCTATTTCAGAAAATCGAAGAACTACAAAGAATTTGGGCTGGATGGGATTGTCCCCAGAAAACCGGGTCCAAAATCAAGTAGGCTTCCTTCACAGATATTGTCACGCATCTTTG
>MDVR01000016.1 GCA_001940725.1 Candidatus Heimdallarchaeota archaeon LC_2
GTTTCCTTAGAAAATACATCCAAGAATGAGATAATTGCCTGCACTGTCACTTCTTGCAAAATTACTGGTTCTAGAAATGCTGTTTGATAATTATCTTCTTTACTCAATTCGATTTGAAGAAGATTAGCTATAAATGGAAACATATCCTCCCCATCTTGTAATTTAGATAGTTTTGATTCCACCAAATTATACTTCTCTTCATTGCTCATGTCAAGACTGATACCAAAATATTGTACGAAAAAGTGAATTATGGGACTAAATGGTGAGGATACTTGATAAGGAAGTGCTCCTGTTTCAAACCAATAAATTTTGCTTGATAAAGGATCATACTCTTGAAAACTGCGGTGAACTCTATCTTCTAAAAATAAAGAGCTATAGAACTCTGCGACAAGTCGTGATTTTCCAATACCTGCTTCACCTGCAATCCAACAGATACTACCAGTACCTTTTTCAACATTATCTAACATAATGTTAAGAAGGTTTAGTTCTTCTTCTCTTCCAACAAATACTGATTCTCGATCTGTATATTTTTTAGTTTTGTCAGTTGTCTGTTTTTGGTTTAGGATTTTGTAGGTGAAATAGGTTCTGATTTACGAGTTGAATATACCGCTATGGGTGATGCAATAAATATTGCTTCTCGAATGGAATCGACCGCCGAAACTGGTACAATTCAGGTTACTCAAAATACATTTAAACATATTTCATATTTATTTGATGTCGAAAAAATTGGTCGAGTGGAAGTAAAAGGAAAATCAGACCCAATTACAACCTACAAAATCCTAAACCAAAAACAGACAACTGACAAAACTAAAAAATATACAGATCGAGAATCAGTATTTGTTGGAAGAGAAGAAGAACTAAACCTTCTTAACATTATGTTAGATAATGTTGAAAAAGGTACTGGTAGTATCTGTTGGATTGCAGGTGAAGCAGGTATTGGAAAATCACGACTTGTCGCAGAGTTCTATAGCTCTTTATTTTTAGAAGATAGAGTTCACCGCAGTTTTCAAGAGTATGATCCTTTATCAAGCAAAATTTATTGGTTTGAAACAGGAGCACTTCCTTATCAAGTATCCTCACCATTTAGTCCCATAATTCACTTTTTCGTACAATATTTTGGTATCAGTCTTGACATGAGCAATGAAGAGAAGTATAATTTGGTGGAATCAAAACTATCTAAATTACAAGATGGGGAGGATATGTTTCCATTTATAGCTAATCTTCTTCAAATCGAATTGAGTAAAGAAGATAATTATCAAACAGCATTTCTAGAACCAGTAATTTTGCAAGAAGTGACAGTGCAGGCAATTATCTCATTCTTGGATGTATTTTCTAAGGAAACCCCATTAGTCCTTGTATTTGATGATATCCAATGGGCAGATAAATCATCAATTAATTTAATGCGAGATCTAGTTAGCCAAGTGAAATCATCCAAAATACTTTTGTTAATTCTATCACGATCACCTCCGGATCCCCATGATCGTTTGTATAAAAAAATTATTACTAATTTTCAAGAAAAATTTACTCTAATTGAGATTGGCCATCTATCAGATTTCGGTGCAGCATCACTTATTTCTAATATTTTGAAAGTTGAGAACCTACCTGAGAATGTTAGAGACCGAATAATTACTCAAAGTCAGGGAAACCCATTTTATGTTGAGGAATTGGTTCAGTCTTTTATCGAATCCGGTTATTTAGCAAACGAAAACGGTAAATGGATATTAAAGACCGATGCTTCTAAATTACAAATTCCTGATACTTTGAATAATTTATTGATGACAAGATTAGATCAATTAGACGAGAAATCAAAAAGAGTTGCTCAATCTGCTTCAGTAATTGGACGTGAATTCCTTTTTCCAATTTTACAGTGTATTAATGATAGAAATGTTGCCCTTGAGGAAAGTATTAGTACCTTGGAAGATCGTGAGTGGATAATAAATCGATTAGTTGAAACAAAACAATCCTATTTTTTCAGACATGTATTATCCAGAGATGTCGCTTACAATTCATTATTATTCAAACGAAGAAAAGAGATCCACAATAAGATCGCTGATTGTTTAAGGAAAATCGACGAAACAATGGTCGATGAAATTGGGAGGCACTTGTTCGAAGCAGAAGCATTTGATGACGCATTGCCATTTATTGTAAAAGCTGCAGAAATGGCAATAAGTACAAATTCAACCTCAGAAGCAATATCCATGTTATCACAAGTTACACAAAATTCAGATAAAATTAAAGATTTTATGGGAATGACTTCTGCATATGTGACATTGGGAACTGCATATGCCGTGCAAGGTGATGTAGAGCAATCAACAAAATATTACAGTTCATTACTTGATAAATCAAAAGAAGCCAAAAACCAACATGCAGAGGTTAAGGCCCTGAACAAACTTGCTGAAAATGCTCTTTTTATGTCCCATGATCCTACAAAAGCCGATGAATATCTTGTGAAAGCTGAAGAAATCGGTTCATTGATCAATTTTCCAGAAGGATTACTTGAAACATCAGCTGTAAGGTGTGTAATGCATCAGTCGCTGGGTGAATTTGATAAATCAATGGAATATGAGATTAAAGGTACAAAAATCAGTGATGATCTCAATATTGACTTTGCTAATATTTCGTTCAAATACAATTTAATTGTTTCTTATGTGCTTTCATTAAAACTTGACGGTGCAGAAAAGTTGATTGAAGATTTCCTTGTTGAATACGAGACAAAAGGAGAAAAATATTATGTAGCCTCGATATATGGCTACCTCTATCCAGCAATCTTAAACTTGAGAGGACAAATTAAAGAAGCAATTAAATTTACAAAAAAGGGAATTAAAATCGCAAAAGAAATCAAAGCACCTTTTCCAGAATATCTAGCTTCTCGTTCATTAGGTGAAATTTATAACCACGCAGGAGAATTTCAGAATGCAGAACATTATTTTGAAATCGCAGCTGAACAATCAACTAAAAATCCTTCATTTGGATTTCTGGCATCATCAAAAATATCGTTGGCTTCTATTCGTACAATGATTGGCAGAGATGATAATGATCTATTCCAAGAGGGGATAAAAGATATGGAAGGTCGTGGTGCAACATATTGGGGGGCCCGCAGCTGGGGTGAGATAGGATACTACTATTTCTATGTTCAGAATTTTAAAGAATCAAGGAGATATTTTGATTTATCTTTAACCAAACCCAATGCTCCATTTTACCTTTATAAAACATACAATCTGCTTGGGAAGGCAAGACTTTGTATAGCTGAAAAAAAATATGATGAAGCTTTAGGTATAATATCAGAAGCCAATGATTTTTCGAAGGAATATGGCATTGAATTGTATCATGCTGAGAACAATTTTCTAAGAGCTGTAATTTATTTCCATAATAACCAATTATCGGATGCATTATTGAGTTTCAATAAATCATATACACAAGCCACAAAATTAAATCTAAAACAATTAACTCTTGAAATATTATCTTTTAAAATCAAGACATACGATTTATTAAAGGATAATGGCTCATTGACTCAATTACGTAAGCAGTTCGATGATCTCTTTGAGGAGATAGCAAATCAATTCGATAGTGAAGATAAAAAAGAGGCCTACATTAGCTCATTCTCTATGTTGAAACCTTGATCAAAATACTTAAAGAACCGATTTGGTTAAGAAATGTATCGATCGATATGCAATAATCCTATTTAGAAAAAGAATAAAAAAGTTCTAGATGAATAAATTAAGTTCATATTGGACTCATTTTATTTTTAATACATGGTATCAAAAAGTCATTCAGTAAAGGAAATTGAAATAGTTCGGAAAGGCTATGAATCTGTATCAATGAAATATCGAAAGGAAAAAGATCCAGATCAGGATAAAATACCATTATTTAGAGATTTCATGGATCACGAAAATAATAATATAATATTGGAATTAGGATGTGGCACTGGTTTTCCAATTGGTAACGCTTTATTGGATGCTGGAAAAAATTATACAGATATTGATCTTTCAGAGAAACAAATTCAACTGGCACGTAACGAATTTCCACCATGGAGTAATCATTTTCTAGTTGCCGAGAAGTTAGAATTTTGCAGAAATCAAGGTTCTGAATCATTCACAGGTGTTGTTTCTATGTTTAGTATTCGGCATCTACCTCGAATTCACCATGCTGAACTCTATGATGAGATATATCGAATTCTCAAACCCGATGGATTATTATTTATAGATTGCACAATAGAACCTCATGATGGGGCCACTGATGATTGGACTAATATGGGTACGGATTTGATGTATTGGTCTGGGTTTTCAAAAAAATGGACAATGCGGACCTTAGAAGATTTACAATTTAAACTAATATCGACATTCGAGGACATAAAAACTTTTTTGACGAAGAAGAGAAGACATTATTATTACTTTTAGAAAAATAATTGACTTAAGTCTAATATTGGATTAACGAATCTAATGATGTTGTTTTCATTATTTCAAGATCTTTATTAATAGACCAGAATTCACGAATTATTTCTTCTGGATATTTCTGAGAAGTAATTACCCAGTCCTTTGGGAGAACTTCGGAGTAAAATGAAGTTTCAAATCTTTGACCAATTAACACTACAAATCCTTTATCTCTTTCAGATCGGAATACTCTACCAGCTGCTTGAATAACTTTATTCATTCCTGGATTGCGATACGCATATTTAAAACCTTTTTTCCATTTATCTTCAAAATATTTTTTCCTTAATTCCTGTTCAAAAGTGTATGCTGGAAGACCCGGTCCAATAATAAACACACCAATTGCCATGTCTCCCATAAAATCAACCCCCTCACTGAAAATTCCACCATGTACTCCTAACATAAGATATCCTTGCTTATCTTCCTGCAATTTTTTGAGAAAATGTTTCCGTTTCTTTTCACTCATATTTGGCTCTTGAATGAGTAATCTTGTATCCATAGAATGCTTCCTTAATTTGTCACTGACTGATTTTAAATATTTGAAACTAGGAAAAAAGACAAGGTAATTTCCTTTTTTGTACTTAATTGATTTTAAAATTAGATTACTAATGTCATCTTCATAGTGACTTCTATCGTGATATTTAGTCGAAATAAAAGGATATGTCATTCTCAGCTGATTTTCTTTTGGGAAAACTGAACCGTATTCTTCTTTCAGAGCTTCATCTGGAAAGCCAAGCATTTTTTGAAAATATTCTAGAGGGAATAGTGTTGCTGATTGTGCAATGGCAGAATGAAAACCATTGATTTGTTTAGATAATTTCAGAGCTGCCGATTTACAGAATATTTCTAATGATTTTTCTTCACCTTTGTAAAGTTGAGAAAATTCAGGGGTTGAACTAACTTTTAAAATGGAATTAAAATAATTAAGCTTTTCTGCAAATTCAATAATTGGGTCTTTTGGACTTGGAATGATTTTATGTCTGATAGTAAATTCCCGTACATACTCAAGAACAAATAAATCTAAATCTTTTTGAATTCCAATAGTTATTTTTGGATTGATCTCAACGATTTGAGTTTTCCATTTACCTCCTTTTTCGATTGTAGAATCGAAATTCGATATATATTTGGAAAGTCGATTAAAGGTAGTGATTCCACTTTTTGTTAATCGATTAGGCAGTTTCGTTATTCTTAAGTGTCTCTTAGTAAGTATAATATCATCTTGAGATATTGAAGGAGAATAATATTCTATAGCTCTTTGAACCAAATTATGAGCTTCATCTATAATTACGATAGAGTTGTTATATGGAGCATCAAAAAATCTTCTTAAACGCACTTGAGGATGAAATATATAATTATAATCACCAACTATAATATCACAACCAAGAGATGCATCTAAAGATAGCTCGAATGCGCAAATCATTTTTTTATTTGCCTCTCGTTTAATAATTCTTGAATTTAACACATTTTTAGTTAATAATATATTAACTGACTTTGATATATCATAATTCAGATAATTTTCCAAATAACGACAAACTGTGGGATCGCAATTGAACTCGACATTATTGCATATTTTTTCCTTAGCTGTCAAAATGATCGAGTTAAATTTGCCTTTATTCTTAGTCATAATCTTCAGTGATTCCTCATAAATTCTTTGCTGGGTAGTTTTTGAAGTAGCGATGAAAATTCTTAAATTATTTTGAAGTGCGAATTTTATAGAAGGGTATAATGTGCCAATGGTCTTACCCATTCCTGAAGGTGCACTAATGAGAATACAATCTTCTCTTTCAAGAGCTTTGAATGTAAAATTAATTAATTTCTCTTGATTCGGACGATAATTCTCGTAAGGAAAATTTACAGTTTGAAATCGTTTCTTAGAAATGAGGTTTTCATTTATAATTTTAACATGATAATCGATGATTGATTTTACCTGTTTATTTATGAACTGTACTTGATCTTCAACCTTAATTGGGATACTGTGATATTGATCATTTAATATATCATAAATTACCATATTACAAGAAACTTTCTTGTTTCGTAAAATAAATCCATGTGCATACAATTGAAGTTGTTTAATATAATCTTTTGCGATCTCATCGTTTGAATTGAATTTAGTAGTAGTTGATTTTATTTCCTCCACGATTACTTCGTCTTTTTCTTCATATACAACATCTGCTCTACCACTAATTGAAATTATCCACCCTTGACACTTTACGTCATATTTCACCTGGTATTCTGTTTTGAAGTTCTTGTTTATCTTTTTTACTTTGTCCTGATATGTTTTATGAGCATCTCTTCCTATTCCAGCTCGAATTCTATTAGAAAGGCCAATAGATCTCTCAACTTCAACCTTATTTTTAGTGGAAATTTGGGCTAATTCTCTTATGGAAATCTGTATTTTTTGGGTAGTATGATTAATTTTCAAATATAATATTAGCCCCTTTAGACAAAAACTGATCTATCTTAGATAATTACCGATTCTATGTATAAAAGATTGATAGACCCATTTAAAACTAAAATCAGAGAAATATATAATTTTATAAATTAATCATTATCATAAGTACTCATATTGCGATGTACTATGTAAATTTACCAAATTTGTACAAAATATTGTTGGTATATAACTCTCCTATTACATTATTTACTTCTGAAGTGGCAATAATTAAATAAACCAAACAAAAATTAAGTTTGTGAAAGCAGTAGTAATGCATAAACATGGTTTTGCTGATGAATTGGTTATTGGGAAACAATTATCAATACTTGGATCAACTATGCCCTCAGATGGAGAATTTCATGAAGCGATGATATTATTTTATGAAAGTAAAGTCAATGCTGTTATTGATAGAGTATATACTATGGATAATATCCAAGAAGCTCATAAAAGAATGGAATCAGGGGATCATATAGGGAAAATAGTCGTAAAGATTTCAGATTGAATAGGTGAACATATTATGTCAAATTTAATGTTTGAAAAGATATTGAATGATACAACCAACGGTTCAACGGATATTTTATTTAAATTCCTTGAATTTGTTCGAAAAGTTAATCCAAAAATGGATGAATTATTAGTATACATCGATGATCTGAACAAGAAATATTACGAAATGTTAGTAATCCGTAATGGGTCCCAAAGATTGTTTGAATATTCTAAAAAATTTAATAATATCCCTGAAGCAGCTTTAATACTTCAAAATGAGATAACTGCTTATAATTTTCAAATCTTAAAAAATCTTCAAGATCAAATTGATACCTTCTACGATAAAGTTAGTTTGACAATTTCAAATAGTTTAACACTTCAATTTGTGCTTCAAGACTTAGATTTCAAAGAAATATACATAATGCGGTCGATGCCAGGTGGAGAGGGTATCTATCTTTTTGATAAGATTCCTAATTCACATTTAATAGAAGATGAGCGAGCTGCATCTTTAATTCGATCCGGTGTCGTGGATCTTGTTCTAATGGGCTGTGACGGGTTCAAACCAAATCATAGTTTCATAAATAAAATTGGATCGGGTGAATTATGTGATGCGGCAGAAGAATTTGATATTCCGGTTTATATTTTGACTAATAGCCTAAAGGAGACCGTAAAACTCCCGAAAATCAAATCCAATCTTTTTGAAGAAGTACCCTTAACCTCAAATATTCGGGTAATAACAGATTCTCCTCAAATTTGAAATGTACAAAATAATTCAGTTTACATGACTAATTAATTTTCATTTTTATTTGAGTGATCAATTTTTTTGTTTAAATCACTAACAGAAAGGTTTTTCTTGAAAATCCAGTTAAAAACATAATGAGTACAGAAAATGCTGAGAAAACTTCTCTTTCTTCTAAAGAGTATATATTATTTTTAGTAAGCACATTACCTGTTATGGCTGGGGCAACAATTGCACCCGCCCTGCCTGAAATTGCAAAAGCTTTTCCTGATGAATCCGAATTGTCAATTCAATTGATTTTAACTATTACTGCACTTTTTACTGCAATTGGGTCATTATTTGTTGGTAACATAATCGATAAATTTGGAAGACGAAGACCTTATATAATTTCAATAATTCTATATGGAGTTTCGGGGAGTTCGGGTTTATACTTAAACTCGGTTGGTGCTATCTTAGTAAGTAGAGCAATTCTTGGAATTGCTGTAGCAGGTGTAATGACCATTAGTATCACACTTGTTGGTGACTATTATTCTGGTGAATTCAGAAATAAAATTGTTGGTTTACAAGCTAGTTTCATGACATTTGGAGGGGTTATTTTTATTTTCTTTGGAGGGGTACTGGCTGAAATTGATTGGCATTTACCATTTGCAATTTATTTAATTTCATTTATTTTTATGATTGGGGTCATTTTAAGGTTAGATGAACCTAAACGACTTTTAGAAATATCTACAGTAAATGCAGTTTCGGAGCATGAACATTCGATTAAGGCACATAAAGGCGTTTTGTTGTTTGCCTATTCTCTTGGTTTTATTACAGTTATGCTATTTTATTTTATCATTATATTTCTCCCATTTTATTTGGAAGAAAAGTTCAACAAATCACCTACTGATATTGGACTAGCATTGTCAATCAATTCATTATTTGCAGGTATTGCATCTTTGACCTATAAAAGATTAAAATCCAAATATCACTACCATGCTTTATTTGGATTACTTTTTATTTTTATGACACTTGGAAGTCTGATAATCTCTGTTGCCTCTAGTTTTGAAGTATTATTATTAGGGTTAGTTACATTTGGAGTGGGTATTGGAATGTTCATTCCAAGCATCAATAGTTGGTTATTTGGACAAACCCATGCTCCAATTAGAGGGAGAATAATTGGTGGATTTACTGCTTTCTTATTCTTGGGTCAATTCATATCACCCATTGTGGGTAATGCAATTTTGGAAATAACCAATGTACCTGGTTTATTGAGATTCGCAGCACTTATTTACATGGTATTTGCAATTTCATTCTTTGTGACTGCGTATTTTAAAGATAAAACCTAAATGATGATTTTTAATTATTCCTTGTAGTTTGTAAATATTTGCAGAAGCAAGAAATTGGATTTTGAATAATAGATTATTGATCTAGTTTGTTTTCTTTCACATATTCCTGCAGTTCAGGAATTAATCCGCCTTTTTCTAGTTTATTCAATAAAAATGGTTCAAGTTTATTTCCTTGTATTGTCTTACCCGTTGATATAATTGTAACAATTCCATTTTGTAAATTGACTTTAATTTCTTCTCCCTCCGTCACTTCTTTTGTAATTCCAGGAACTTCTAAGAGAGGTAAGCCAACGTTGATACAATTACGGAAGAATATCGTTGCAAAACTTTCTGCAACAACTGCCTTAACACCTGCATAGCGTATTGCATCAGGTGCCTGTTCTCTTGAGGATCCACTTCCAAAATCAATTCCACCAACAAATATTGTTTCACCTTGATCTTGGATCTCTTGCCAAGTTGTTGGTCTCTCTGCTGCCATTACATATTTACAATAGATATTTGGATCTGAGTCTTCAAGATATTGACTTGGAATAATAATATCGGTATTCATGAAATCACCAAAAACTAGAGTTTTCCCAATCAAATTACTAAGATCAACATCTGACATTCTATTTGGTCATTAAAATATTTAATTCTTAAAAATGAAGGAACTTGTCATTACGAAATTTATATGTTAAAAAATACATTTTACAAAAACAAATATTATCAGATAAATAGATCTTCAATAATTGTGGAAATTCAAAACGTGATAGGAAGTACTCTAAAGAAGACACCATCACAAGATTATATTGAATCTTTTAAATTATTGATAAGAGGGGGGTTTATTAAAGTTTCTGAAAATAATTCACTAGTTTTATCCACAACAGCTATTAAATCGATGGAAAAGTTGATCGCTAAAATTTCCCGGAACTTTGAAAATTATCAACCTATGAAGATTTATTCTTCAAATCAAATCGAAATCGCTTTTGAATATTTAAATTCAGAAATTCAGTCCTATCGCCAACTTCCTTCAAAATCCAGACTAATTAATTTTCGAACGAATAAAGAATATTATCTAAAACAAGGGCTTCTTTATCCAATGATCTCTGAAACACTAAATTTTATAACGATCACAAATTCAAACAATATTATAAAAGATGAAAATGAAAAATTATTATATACTGTTGAAGAGATATTTAGATTATTGAATATTAAAGTCAATCAATTTTATTCTTTTAACCCATTCAATCAATTTGAATATTATTCCGAAAACAAAGAATTGGCTTTACTGTATAAAGAAGGCAAAGAACAGTATGTAATATGCAAAAAATGTGATTATTATTCAAGAATTGAAGTTGCAACATTTTTCAAAAGAACTAATAAAGAAGATGAACTCGAAATGATGATTGAAATAAAAACACCTGGAACAAATACCATCGCTTCACTTGCAAAATTTTTAGATGTTGAAGAGTCCAAATGTGCAAAGGTTGTCTTTTATTGTTACAAACTTAAAAGTAATTCAAACATAGCGGTTGTTATCATAAGAGGGGATATGGAGGTTAGTGAAAACAAATTGAAAATAATTCTACAAACAGATGAATTACAATTTGCAACAAATGATGAATTAATTTCAATTAGTGCAGTTCCTGGTTATGCTTCAGCAATCGGGGTGAATAGGGAGAAATGTACAGTGATTGTAGATGATTTAATTCCAGAATCAAGAAATATGGTCGCAGGAGCTAACAAATTAGACTATCATTTATCAAATACTAATTATGGACGAGATTATGAAGCTGACATTGTTGCAGATATTACCCTTGTGCAGGATAATAGTACATGTACAGAATGTAACTCTAAACTTACAATTACCAATGGACTTCCATTATTTACTTCATCTTTGATTAATCGGTCTGAAATCATTAATTTTTTGGATAATAAAGGAAAACCACAAAATGCAGATATCCTTATTTCTAGTTTTGATATAACAAGAATTTTTGGTACCTTAGCAAGAGTTACAGACAAGTTCGGTGTCAAATTACCGCACGATCTATCACCATTTCAATTTGTATTAATGACTATTGGTAATAGTGATGAAATCATAGAATTGGCAAATAATATATACAAGGACCTTAACGAAAAATTCGATATTCTTTTTGACAATAGAGAAGTGAAATTTGGGGTCAAATTAGCTGATGCAGATTTACGATCTATACACAATAGAATAATTATTTCAAAGAAAACTTTAGAAAATAATCAGGTTGAATTTTTAGTACGAGGATTCAAAGATCGAATATATTGTCAAATAGAGGATATTGAATCAGAATTAGAAAACATCCTGAATAAATCCTAATAATCCTTTTTTGAAGATTGTTCCATGTCTGCTAAAGAGTTTATGATATGTTGTGTTGTTCGAATTAATTCAGTTTCTTCTTCAGTTATTTTATTATCTGAATTTGCAACATCGTACATTTTCTGAATTAATTTCATCCTTAATATAAACAGATTTGCTTTTTCATTGGCATCAATTATTCCATCTTCTAATGCCTTAATTACAGTACTTTCATAACTCTCTAAATCAGATAATACATTACTAAGAAAAGAATGTTCATCATTGGATAGTATAGTATCCTGTAAAGCTGTTTTGATTAACCTTTCCCAAATTTCTCTACTGTCCAAGTTCAAACCTTCATAATATTGAATTAAGTTTGAAATTGTTGGTCATCATAAAAATATTTGTGAGAGTGAAAAGATGATCTCTTTAATTTTATTAGCAATCAACATTAGGTATATTGTGATAAATCTGCAGGATGAATAATCTTTCCAGCGATTGCTGAAGCCGCCGCAGTGGCTGGACTCCCTAAATACAATTTAGTTGTTTTATCACCACCCATTCTCCCCACAAAATTTCTATTGGTTGTGGACAAAGCATTCATGCCTGGTCCCAATCTCCCTAAACTTCCTCCATAACAAGCACCACAAGTTGAATAAGCCCAAGTTGCACCTGCTTCCATGAATATTTCCACATAACCTCTTTTTGCAGCCTCTAAACCTACAGCAGAAGAACCCGGAATTACTAAAGTTCGAGTCTTTACCTTTCTTCCCTTGAATATTTTGACCATGATTTCTAAATCTTCGATCCGAGCATTTGTACAACTTCCAATGAAAACTTGATCTAACTCGATTTCCTCTAATTCTCTAATAGTTTTAACATTATCTGGGGAATGCGGAGCTGCGACAACAGGTTCCAATTGAGATGCATCAATTTCAAAAATCTCAGCATAGTCTGCTTCGCTATCTGGATTCACAGGCATTGATTCCCTATTTCCTGGTACTTTTGCAAGATAAGCTTTAGTTTTATCATCATAAGGCATAATTCCAGCAACAGCTCCCTGTTCAATTGCCATGTTTGACATAGTCAATCTAGCTTCCATCGATAAATCATGAATTGTACTTCCTGTCCACTCAATAGCTCTATCAGTTGCCCATGTCATCTTTTTCTCTCCATTAACTGTAAGTAACAAGTCCTTAGAGTAAACATGTTCCGGTAAATTGCCATCAACTTTGACAAGATTGGTTTTTGGAACATCAAGCCAGGTTGTTCCCTTAACCATTAATTCCACTAAATCAGAGCCACCAATCCCTTTGGCAAATGAATTGAAAGCTCCGTGAGTAACTGTATGGCTATCGGTCCCCAAGACAAGATATCCTGGCTTTACAAAACCATCTTCATGAAATACTACATGACTTATGCCACCACCAGCATCATTGAGATTTATACCCTGATCGTGACAGAATTTTCTAGTCAACTCATGGAAATTTATCATCTTATCAGTTGTGGCCCAACCTCCGTGGTCTAAAATAACATACATATTATTTACAATATTTTTAGCTACACGTTTAGCTCCAGTTTGGAAAAATTTGGCCATACTAACCATTGGTAGCATTTCATTGCTTAATACTGAATTTGGTGTAACATCAACTCTATCTCCAGCATAAACTTTGCTTGAATCAACAGATTGTCTAGTAAGGATTTTTTCAGAGATTGTTTGTGACATTATATAATTGATTCTTCATTTGTAATATATTAAGTGTCTTGATTTATGGTATTGTCTTATTTTGTTTATCTACTTATTTTGAATAGAAATAAGATCACAAGTTTACAATAAATATTCAGATATTTTGTTTAAAACAAATTGTAGTAAATCACTTTCTTCTGTCCACTAATTCACGTTTCATATTTGTTTCCGTTATTGTGCTAGAATAGTATAAATTGGTATAAATACATGAAGTGAATATTAGTCAATGTGAGCGAATTCAATCGTAGTAGTGGAACCAAACCAATAAAGTCTCGAGTTTTAAAATTATCACTTCTTACATTGAACCTTTATTTCCTTTATCTCCTATTTTCTCCTTCTTGGTTACTTACATCTGTAAAATATTTATTAGGAATAACCTTGATATTTTTTATTTTTGATATTATTTCGAAAAAGAAAACAAAATCTCAGCATTTTCAACATAAGAGATCTTCACCTATCGATTTTTTTAGGTTATCGAAAAAATATTTTAAGATAAACAAGAAGTATGTACTGGTTAGTACTCTAGGATTAGTCCTCGCAACAATTATGATATCTCAGACAATCTTGACAAATTCAAGTTATCAACAAAATAGTCTGGAAGATTTATTTGTTAGGGAAAACTCAGCTGCATTTCAAATTGAACTTCAAGGAACAAAAAATGATGTCTTAGATTCCGAGTATGTGAAAAATCAATTAATCGCAATTGAACAGATAATAATTGGTGAATTGGAATCTAGCAGTATGAAATTTGATCATACAGTTATCACCATTTTTAATGAAATATCGATTGTAACACAAGCAATAGAGACAATGGAGGATGGTTCGAGGTATATTGAAGTATTTCATATTACAATGCATGTGTGGAATGATGAGGTAGCGTCGATTCTGGAGAGCTTACCAACATTTAATGGAGTGGCAAATCAAAATGAATCTCTATTTATTATCAATAATTGGCATGATACGGTGAATTTCCCAAATTTATTTGATAATCCAATTTCAATACTAGTAGGTCAGCCCTTTAAAGAACCCAGTGATAATAGTTCATTTTCTTATGTTAATCAGACAATTGATCAACGTTGGACTCCAGCAGATGTAGATTTAAACAAATTTTATAATGATAACAACTGGAAATATAGTAGACTCATGAATGGAGGTTTGCTCATTTCAGAAGCAAAATATTTTGAAATTCTAGATCAAATGAAATCGATCATTGATATAAATAATTTACCTGACAACCTTTGGAATAACGTAGGTTTTGGTGTCTTTGTCAAAACACCTGACATTACAAGAACAAGTATCGATCAGCTAGTCTTTGAACTTGATCAGATGACGAATTCAATTCGATCATCTATACTCTCACAATCTACCATAGAAGAGGAGGTGTGGCTTTATTCTCCTTTGGCAGAAATATTAGAGCAGCATAAATTTCAAAGCGAAGCATTCGGTGTGGCATTAATCATGATTTCACTTCCATTAATTGGAGTTTCACTCTTCCTTGTATATTTCTCACTCACATTGGTTGAAAAACGGAAATCGAAGATAATAGCAATAATGAAAATTCGAGGATCTTCAAAAGAGCAATTACGTATGATGCAGTTTGCTGAAATTATGGTTGCAGGGGTGATTGCAGCCATAGTTGGGATGATATTTTCAATTCCCTGGGTGTTAATTACTTTTAGAGTTTCTGATTTCTTTGAATTTAACGCAGATCCAATTAAATTGTTCATACCAGTGTCTTGGTATAGGAAACTTCCCCAGATAGCAATTATATTGACAATTGATCTTAATATAAATAGTCTAATATCTTTGTCTGACACTCGTATTGATGAAGGAGAAGACGTCGAAGAAAGTAAACCCCCAATCTGGCAAAGAATATACCTCGATTTAATTTTATTTACCGGCAGTGTTAGTGTATTCTTGTTTGTTAGAACTTTTCCAATTTCTAACACTGGTCTCTTTAATTTTCTTCTCTATGGTATTGCACCATTAGCATTGTTAATAATCCTAATTACATCTCCATTGGTTGTTTCTCGTTATTTTTCCACAATCATTAGTATTATTTCCGATTTCCTCTGGAAGGTTCAAGGTGGAATGTTAGCCCTTGCAACACGAAATATGCGGAAAAATCGATTTTCCTCTTCGAAGCTAACTGCTTTACTTATGTTAGGAATGATGTTATCTTTCGTATCCATAATAATTCCAACATCATTGGTTGCCTATGAGATAGAACGTACTAATTACGATATAGGGGCGGATGTGTATATTGATAATTTGGATATTGATAATCAAACACTATTAGACTTAACCCAAGTTGATGGAGTAAAATCAAGAACTGAAATAGTTCAAGCAGGTTTAAATCTTTATTCTGAGTCTGATTTTGGATTTGCAGGGCAGATCGGATACTACCGCTTCCTAGGGGTTAATACTACCTCCTTTGCAAAAACTGCTTATTGGAAAAATAATTACGCAAATAATGGACTGGATAAAATTCTATTTAATTTGAAGAATGATACAGTTGGAGCTTCAAACAAACAACTAAATGCCCTAGGAATAAAACAGGGTCAGAAAGTACCAAATTTGCCTGTTAATGTTTCAGATATTACGGTTGCTGCAACTTTCGATTACTTCCCTAATCTGGTTTCTTATGAGCCTATTGAATATAATGGTTATATCGAAGCTTGGAGTGTTGAATTTTTAGGACATATCGATTTCGTAAAATCCCTTGAAACTGTAGCAGGGAGTTATTCGACTGGAATTTATCTTAAACTAGAGGATGGTGCAAACAAGAGTAAAGTAGATGAACTATTGATAGCAAATTTCATAGATATTAACGGGGTGCAGATTCGAAGTGTTAATGCAGAGCTTAGTAATATTCAAGAAGCGGACGAATTCAAAATTATTCTATCATCATTTCAATCAATGTTAATAATTACAGTGTTAATTAGCATAATTGCAGTTTCATATTTTACTTTCATTACATTATCAGAAAGGAGTAAGGAAATTGGGACATTTCGGGCTATTGGTATGGTAAAAAATCAGATATTTATTCTTTTAATTGTAGAAGCCATGATCATGCTGGTATCAGGAATAATTTTTGGAGCGTTAATTGGATGGTTTATCTCATCTAATTTCCTATATATTATAAGTAGTCCAGGAGTTGGTGGTATAATTCCTCCTCAAAAACTCTACATCCCTTGGAGACTGATATTTGGATTTTTAGGTACAATGTTTGTATCAACTGGAATTGCTGCTGGTTTTCCAGCACATAGGGTTGCGTCAAAACAAACTGGGAATGTACTAAGAGCGGAGTGAGTAACAAGATGGAAAGCACAAATTTTATAGAAATTTCTCAAATTACAAAACACTTCAAGGATCCCGCTTCGAATATCTATTTTCAAGCTTTGAGAGGGATTGATTTTTCAGTCGATCAAGGTTCATTAACTGCTATCATTGGCCCCTCTGGTGCTGGAAAAAGTACACTTCTAAATATTTTAGGAGGTATGATGAAACCCTCCACTGGGACGATTTTTGTTGACAATTTGCCACTTCATTCAATTGAAGATAGCGAACTAGAACATTATAGGAAATTAACGATTGGTTTTTTATGGCAATTACCTGAGCGAAATCTTTTACCCAATTTGACAGCTGCTGAAAATATTCAATTTGCTATGGAAGTGTCTAATTTTGCAAGAGAAGAACGTGAAAAAAGAATACAAGAATTACTATCTTCGGTTGGAGTTCAACATAGATCGTCGCATAAACTAAGTCAACTCTCAGGGGGAGAAGCTCAAAGAGTTAGTTTAGCTGTTGCATTGGCAAATTCACCTAAATTACTTTTAGCAGATGAACCCACTGGCGAATTAGATTCAGAAACCACGATGGAAATTATTGATTTTCTCAAAGAAATAAATCGAGAACAAGGTTTGACAATTGTAGTTGTTACACATGATAATAGATTTGAGAGAATGACCAATGAAAGCTATAATATTGTAGATGGGGTAATTTCTGGAATGAGAAGATCAATTTCCGGAAAGGAAGCTACAGACTGGAAAACTACAATAAGGGAAGAAGTCGGAGTTCTGAATAAATTCGGTATGATTAAAATTCCTGAAAAACTAATCCGAAAATATAATTTTGGTAACTATATCCGATTTGTTGAAGATGAGGCATCAAATCGAGTATATATTGAGTCAGCTGATGAACGAGAGGAAAAATACCCATGATATTAATTCAACTAGACAATGTCCACAAGGAATATGGTTTGGGTGACAGTAAGGTGCATGCCATTCAAGGAATCAATTTACAAATTAACGAAGGTGAATTCGTAGCAATCCTTGGAAAATCAGGTTCCGGTAAAAGTACTCTCCTTTCACTCATAGGTGGGTTGGAACAACCATCCAGTGGAGACGTGATCTATAAGGGAAAAAACCTAAGTGGATTATCTGAAGACGAGTTGGCAATCCTACGTCGTAGTGAGATAGGAATAATTTTTCAACACTTTTTCTTGATGGATGCAATGACTGCTTTAGATAATGTAGAATTACCACTCCTAATTGCAGGCCTACCTCGTTCAGAAAGGAGAGGGTGGGCATTAGAAACCTTAGATATGGTAGATTTGAAACATAGGGCTGCCCATTATCCGAATGAATTGTCTGGCGGAGAACGCCAACGAGTTGGAATTGCAAGAGCTTTTGTTAACAAAGCTAATTTGATTATTGCAGACGAACCAACTGGAGATCTGGATAGTAAAAAAGGTGAAGAGATCATAGATTTAATGCATGATCTTCTTAAAGGCGGGAAACAATTTCCAAGTCTTGATTGGAGTCCAACAATTATTATGGTAACCCATGATGTTGGTATGCTAAGACAAGGTATGAGGGTAATTACAATTTCAGATGGACGAATTATTCAAGATAAAGTTTTCACTGGGGACTATGAAGAGTTTGATTCACATGGAGGACCTTCAAAGATTTTAGGTCAGACATATGGAACTGACTAAATTTTCACATAAAACAATATTGGGATTTTGAACAGACAAAATATTTCCTTCACAAATCAAAATAAAATTATAATACTAGAATTTTAAAGGAACTATGACGATCCAACGATGTAAATGGGCAGAATCAACACCCGAAATGAAATATTATCATGATAAAGAATATGGATTTCCTGTAACAGATAATGATGTAATATTCGAAAGGCTAATGCTAGAAATCTATCAAGCGGGACTTACTTGGAAACTAATCCTAAGTAAGCGAAAAGGATTCAATCAAGCATTTCATCAATACAAAATAGAAAAAGTTGCTAATATGACTGATAAGGAATTGGAGAAACAAAAGAGCAATCCAAATATTGTACGGAATAAGCTCAAAATAGAAACCACACGACATAATGCAAAGTTGTGTCTTGAATTAATCCAAGAACATGGAACTTTAATCAATTATTTCGAGTCTTTGCCTCACCAATATTCCACTTTGGATGAATTAAAACCGACGGTAAAACAAATGAAAAAGGATGGTTTCAAGTTTATTGGACCCCTAATCCTTGAAGAATTTTTTCTATCAATTGGTATTAACAAAGTAAGACATGAGAAGACTTGTTTTTTGTATAAAAAATAACTTATCTATTTCATATATTTGCAATCTATGATATCTGCGATATTATGCAGGTACTTTCATCATTTAAATAGTAATAAATTAATATGTAATTCGAAAGTATTATAGATAATATTAAGCTATATTTACTATATAGAGAGATTGTCAAATGGTCATTTCTAATATTCGATTAACAAAACTAAAAAGATACCATTTTGTTGATGCTGATGATAATGATATTGGTTCCATCGAAGATTTAACTCTATCAAAAAGCACTCTTGAACCCTTACACTTCATTCTGGGAAGTCACTTTTTTGAAGAATTATTAGAAGAATTGGGAAGAAAGGAAAACATTGACGAAATAGCACCAATTAATATTGTATCAGAAATCGATAACGAACATGTTGTATTATCCGAATCGATAGACAACCTAGAGATTACAAATGAAGATGGCGAAATACCTGATTCTAAGTCAATTTATAGATATTCGAAAATTCTAAATTACACGATTTTTGACAATTCAGGAGAATTAGATGCTAAATTAATTGATTTGGTATTGAATTATGATAAAACTAGTTTTATTTTTAATTATGCAAATCTGAAAACAAATTTAATGAAAGACGGTTTCTACCAAAGATTCGAAATTTCAGTTCCGATTTCCAAAATTAAAATCGATGATGAGAAGATCATAATTTCTACTTCGGAGGAAGAAATGATAAAAAACGCTAAATTACAGATAAAACCAAAAGAAAAGGGAAAATCAACAATTATGATTTAATTGAATAAATATTATTATTTTATTTTGACACTTCTATTATTAAAATCCCAATCCTTGGGTGTCAATACTTTCATTCCTTTAGGTATTGCTGTGATCTTGATACGGCCCTCGGAGAATAGTTCTCCTTCTGCTTCACCACGTAAAACTTTATTGTGACTTTCATCTGGTTCTATTATTATTTCAGAAGCTCTTATCATTGTTACGTATTTAGTTTCTTCAACATGTTTGGCTGAGAATACTTTAGGAAATAATCTTAAAAATTTAAATTTTCCTATGTCATGGATAATTGCAACACTCATCTTATCATGATTAAATCTAGCACCAGGTAAAACATTCATTCCTGAGCCAAAAGTTTGTCCGAATCCAGCAGCAATTAAATTTAAGTTACAATTTTCTTCTTTTCCATCAATTGTTAATTTAACTGGATAAGGTTTATGTCTTGTTAGTAATGCTATAGTCAATAAGCTATATTTTTTACTACCTGTAATCCATTTAAGGTGCTTCTCTGATGCTTTTGCTATATCTCCACCAATTCCTGCATCTAAAATATTAATTGAATACCTGTCATTTGCTTTAACTATAGAAATTTCTTTAATTTCTCCATCCTGCAAGTTTGACACACCATCTTGCCATCTCCCGTCGATTCCTAATCCTCCCACAAAATCATTTCCAGAACCAATAGGGATTGAAGCAAAGGTTAATCCAGCACGAATTGCGCCGTTCCCTACCTCATGCGCCGTTCCATCCCCTCCTAAAGAACAAACAACATTAAACCCTTCTTTTTTTGCATCTTCAGCCATTGAAATCGCATCTAGGGGGGCAGTAGTTTCAAATAATTGATAATCAATATCTATCTCTTTCAACAATTTTTCAATTTTTGGTAATTTCTTTTTGGCTTTTCCTCCTCTAGTTGCAGGATTGAAAATTATTTTTATGGATCTATTGTCAGGTGTATCCACATTAGGAACTCAATAAGTATGTGCTTTAAGAATAACGTCTGAATCAAGGAATTTCATATAATTCAATAAAAATTAAAGGGCTATCTTCAAATTGATATGAAATCTAGTTTATGGAGCATTTACGACAATATTTATGATTATAAAACTGAGTTTCAATCGAAACTAAATTCAAATACTAAATTATATGGTAATATAGCTTGGGATGAAGAAAATTTGTCAGATGAGATTTGTTTCGATGAATTCTGACGGGCGAACTGACCTTGCTATAATTTTTTTATTGTAATACAAGTATGATATTCATCTGGAGAATATTGGCGAACTTTATGAATATCAAAAATTTGATAATCCTTCAATTCCTGCATAATTACTCTCTTGCACAATTTATCGTGATTTACCATTGGTATGAAAGAATACATATGAATAATTCCATTCTTTTTCAAGACTTTATCAGCAGCTTTCAAGTATTTCAATGCGTTTGAGGGGTGATTCATTTAAGGTGCTTCTCTGATGCTTTTGCTATATCTCCACCAATTCCTGCATCTAAAATATTAATTGAATACCTGTCATTTGCTTTAACTATAGAAATTTCTTTAATTTCTCCATCCTGCAAGTTTGACACACCATCTTGCCATCTCCCGTCGATTCCTAATCCTCCCACAAAATCATTTCCAGAACCAATAGGGATTGAAGCAAAGGTTAATCCAGCACGAATTGCGCCGTTCCCTACCTCATGCGCCGTTCCATCCCCTCCTAAAGAACAAACAACATTAAACCCTTCTTTTTTTGCATCTTCAGCCATTGAAATCGCATCTAGGGGGGCAGTAGTTTCAAATAATTGATAATCAATATCTATCTCTTTCAACAATTTTTCAATTTTTGGTAATTTCTTTTTGGCTTTTCCTCCTCTAGTTGCAGGATTGAAAATTATTTTTATGGATCTATTGTCAGGTGTATCCACATTAGGAACTCAATAAGTATGTGCTTTAAGAATAACGTCTGAATCAAGGAATTTCATATAATTCAATAAAAATTAAAGGGCTATCTTCAAATTGATATGAAATCTAGTTTATGGAGCATTTACGACAATATTTATGATTATAAAACTGAGTTTCAATCGAAACTAAATTCAAATACTAAATTATATGGTAATATAGCTTGGGATGAAGAAAATTTGTCAGATGAGATTTGTTTCGATGAATTCTGACGGGCGAACTGACCTTGCTATAATTTTTTTATTGTAATACAAGTATGATATTCATCTGGAGAATATTGGCGAACTTTATGAATATCAAAAATTTGATAATCCTTCAATTCCTGCATAATTACTCTCTTGCACAATTTATCGTGATTTACCATTGGTATGAAAGAATACATATGAATAATTCCATTCTTTTTCAAGACTTTATCAGCAGCTTTCAAGTATTTCAATGCGTTTGAGGGGTGATTCATGATAATTCTGTCAAAACTTAATCCTTGTTCAAGATATTTTTCTACAATATTTTTAGCATCTCCAGTATGTATCACAATTTCTCCTTTCAATCGTTTATTCAGTTCTAAAGATTTAGAAATTATTTTAGTGGCGTTTTCATTAATATCTAAAGTATAAACTATTGCAGTTTGTAATTGAGTAATATGTAATCCAAAAGGCGCAGCAGCACCAAACATGTCAAGCACGATTTCGTTTGGACCTACCATTTCAGCAATTCTTCTATGTTCAGTTGATAACCTTGGCGAGAAATAAATTTTCTCCAAATTTACAAAAATATTTAGTCCATATTCTCTGTGCACGGTTTCATAATTCAAAACCCCAGCAATAAGTTCTAAACCTCGTAATCTAGTAATTCCACTAACAGCTTTGCTTTTTCTAAAAACTGATTTCGTACCAGGATGTAGTTTCATAATCGCATTTCCGATATTATATTTATATTCAATAATTTCGTTTTTTAGGTCTATTATTGCAATAGATCCTATTTGGTCATATGCTGTTGGTTGAAATTTTAATAACTTGATGGGTATAACCTCTCTCAAAATATCAGAAATCGATTTCATTACCAATTTTTTAATTCTAAATTTATGTTTTGATTGTTTGATATCTCTCATGAGGTGAGATTTAAGCTGAATGATATTTAGGTCAATTTTAAATTCCAAAGGTACAATTAGCTCGGTATCAGTATTATCAATCTTGAGATGACTAGAGATTAAATCTCGATCTTTTAGAAATTTCAAGATCAACTTTGCATCCTCTTTCAAAATAAACAAAGCATTAGCCTCTACTAAATCCAAATTAGTCATATCAATCAACCAAGAATTACTTATAGATACGTGTTATTAATACCCGCAAGAAATCAAATCCATCATAATTTAAAGCTAATTCTGTTTAATATGGCGATAAATATCTCAAGAAGCAAATAACGTTTCATTTTATCCCTTTGCGTATTAATAATTTCGAAATCCACGAGTTTATACTAATTCCAAACTAAATATTAAGGTACATAAACTGAAAACGAACATATAACAATGAACAATGTCTGATTACAAACAAGTTCCAGAGTCTTTCATTAATCAAATCCTTCATCGATTAAATCAAGTACGCTTAGATGTAACTGATGATGTATTAGAAACCTTTCTTGAGGTTCCCCGAGAAAATTTTGTTTTAGAAAAAAATCGTAAAAATGCATACACAGATCGACCACAACCGATTTTTGCTGATCAAACAATAAGTGCACCTCATATGTATGCTATGATGATGAGTAGGGCTTTAGGAGATCCCAGTAAAGGAATGACAATCTTAGAAATCGGGACTGGATCCGGGTATGGTGCTGCTCTACTTGGTCATATTGTTAATCCTGGTAAAGTTTATACAATTGAAAGACATCACAAATTAGTTAAATTTGCTCAATCGAATATTGAGAGCGTTAATCTAGATAACATTGAGGTTATCCACGGTAATGGCACAAAAGATATTCCTGATTTATTGTTTGATCGAATTATTGTCACAGCGGCTGGAAAATCGCTACCACCAATATATGAAAACCATTTGAAAATTGGAGGGAAGATTGTAATCCCATTGGTCAATGAAAATAATGATCAGTGGATGTGGACATTTACAAAAAAAGAAAATGGATCAATCTCTCACCACCGATCATTGCAGGTAATTTTTGTTCCTCTAGTATATTGAAATAAATAAAATAGATGAAACTAAATATATGGATATTTCAAACTCTCTGCAACCCCACTAGTAGATTTTTATAACCTATTGTTATTATTATTTTGAAGATAAGTGGGAGTTAAAAATCTTAGTCAAATCCTTAAAGGACAGAATATTGACATAAAAGAACCAATACCTCTACCAAAATTAGCAAATAGAACTTTGGGAATTGATGGATTCAATCAATTATTCCAATTTATGTCATCAATTAGGGATGTCAGTGGAGGTTCTATGGTTGATAGTGATGGGAGAATAACTTCTCATTTAATCGGCTTATTAACACGAAATTGTGTGCTTTTACAGTACGGAATAGAACCTATTTATGTTTTTGATGGAAAGAGCCATCCTTTGAAAACTAAAGAAAAAGAAAGAAGACGAGAAGTAACTAAAGTTGCTGAAGCAGAATATAAGAAAGCACTTGCAGAAGGAGATATGATTAAAGCACGGTCATTTGGAAGTAGAGTTAACAAATTGACACCTGAGATGTTGGATGATTCAAAGCGATTGTTGGATTATTTGGGAATTCCATGGTTGAATGCACCTGGAGAAGGGGAGGCTCAAGCTGCACAAATGGTGATTGAAGGAAAAGTTTGGGCAACTGCCAGTCAAGATTATGATACTATGTTATTTGGTGCCCCAACAATGGTTCGAAATTTGAATATCACAGGGAAGCGAAATTTGCCTGGGGGAAAGGTTATTACCATTCAACCAGAAAAAATTGAATTGTTCAAATTGCTTGATACATTAAAATTGACTCAGGATCAACTAATTGATTTGGGTATTTTATTGGGCACAGACTTCAATCCTGATGGTTTCACGAAAATCGGACCAATTACAGGTTACAAACTGATTCAAAAATATGGATCTTTTGAAGAAGTAAAGAAAAATAAACAAATTGTCAAGGATACAGAAATTCCTTATGAAGAAATTCGAGACATCTTTTTGAAGCCTAATGTTAACAAAAATTTGACGATTGATAAATCGAAAAAATTCGATAAAGATAAAATCCTTGAATTTTTAGTTGAGGAAAGGAGCTTTTCGAGAGATCGTTATATCAATATAATAGATAAAACAGTGCGAGAAATGGAAATTAACAAATCACAAACATCTCTTGATGATTGGTTTTAATCTATTCTTGATTTCAATCAGTTTCTGAATGCGCTAACATTAAACCTTTAACTACTTTTGGAGTGGGCAATATGTCGAGAGTATAACAGTGAAAATAGAAACTAGAATTAACTATATCACTTTCCTGATTTTGGGATTAATTTTTATCCTAGTTGGTCAAGCGCTAAATGAACTTGATATTATTGATACAATAAATGCAGCTTCTGCAGGGGAAGGTAATGATTTTGATATTTGGTATCAATTTTTGCTACCTTGGGTAGGAGATGAATCGAGTGGA
Source organism: Candidatus Heimdallarchaeota archaeon LC_2 (assembly GCA_001940725.1). The sequence goes on from MDVR01000016.1 coordinate 25,408, forward strand.
TTACCCACACCTTGGTAAAGGAGATAAATAAAATGGCCACATCAGAACAAACTTCCAATTTTTCAAATTTATTCAATGGATTATCAAATAAAAGGATCCGAACAATTAGGCTAATTTCCCAAATTTCAATGTTTTTTATAGTTAATGGTGTTATTTTTGGATTATCTCGCATTCCGTTCCCTGTACCATTTGTTATGCCAGCAGGTGCCCCCTTCGGAATAACATGGGGTGGCCTTGATGCAATCCAATTCATCTTTGCCCAAGGGCAATTTCCATTCTTTGTTTTTGGATTATTTTTCTTAACTGGTGCAACAGTCGGGAAATTTTTCTGTGGCTGGGGCTGTCCAGTAGGTTTTTGGCAGGATTTCTTAGCAATATTTCCAATGAAAAAATGGAAGATATCAAAACCTGATAATAAAGCATTTCAAGATATTTCTGGTTTCCTGTTGTGGTTTGTTCTTCTCTTTACAGCATGGGTTGGTTTTCAGAGTACTCAAGGTTCTGTAGCGGTTAATTATTGGACTCGTATCCCTTATGCAGTGATTGATCCCGCAGGGACATTAATGGTAACATTATTCTACGCATTTTTCTGGAAAATTTTACCGGGTGATGATCTTGGTAATTCTTTTGGTTCAATTGTCGATTCTATGGGTTTCATCTTTATTCTAAAGATGTCCATTTTGTTAATAATTACATTAGTTTCTATGAAAGTTCCTAGGGCTTACTGCAGATGGATATGTCCTACAGGTGCTTTACTTGGATATATATCACCAAATTCGATACTTACTGTTAAGAGAGACACCCTCAAATGTGTGTCTGGTTGTACTAAATGTGAGGATGCTTGTCCTATGGGTGTTCCATTACTCGATGAAGATCCAGATGGGATATCAAATTCACTATGCATTAATTGTGGTAATTGTATAGATGCATGTCCTGACGCCATGAGTTTTACTTTAAGATTATAATAACTATAGAATTCAATTTGTAATAACCATTTTTCTTAAAAAATCTATTCTTTCTTGATAAGGTCTTATAATATATGACTTTCTTAATTAAATTGATTTAACAAGTCGTCTAGATATCTAGAAACAATTAAATTTCGCGCGAAAAATAGTTTAAAGTGTTGGCATTTACAAGTATATTCAAATAAACATCGCGATAAATAAAAAATATCAATAACTACGCGAATATCAGTAGTTTAAATTATTGAATTTCGCGACAATTGTAGTGATCGAATTCTTATGAGTGGGACAAAGACTAGTGACTTCGGATCAACCAAAAGGGAAAATCACGATAGTCGACACTTTTATTCCTCAAAAATGTATAGTGAGATAAAACCTGCATCAAGTCATGCTTCAGATGGTTTGGAAAATACATTTCCTAAAAAATTGGAAAATAAAATAATTAAAGGTGACAGTCAGGACTTATCAATAATTCCAGATTTATCGATTCATTTGGTAGTTACAAGCCCCCCTTACAATACAAGAAAACAATATGATGAAGATTTATCACTCACAGAGTATTTATCTCTGATCGAAAATGTTTGCAGAGAAATTTACCCAAAATTAGTTGATGGTGGAAGGTTGATCCTAAACATTGCTAATCTTGGTAGAAAACCTTATATCCCTTTATCAGACTATATTAGTCATATTTTAACAAGTTTAGGATATTTTCAACGAGGTGAAATTATATGGGATAAAGGTTCCAGTGCAGGTTCAAGTACCGCTTGGGGATCATGGGCCTCAGCGACCAATCCTTGTCTTCGAGATGTACACGAATATATCCTAGTCTTCTCCAAGGGGACCATGAAACGATTTAAAGGTGAAAAAAATAATACCATCAGTCGAGATGAATTTTTGGAATACACGAAATCAATTTGGCAATTTTCAACAGTATCTGCAAAAAGAATAGGCCATCCTGCACCCTTTCCTAAGGAATTACCATATCGCTGTATTCAATTATATTCACTCGAAGATGACATGGTATTTGACCCTTTCATAGGGAGTGGTTCAACTGCTCTTGCTGCTATTGATTCGAAAAGGCGATTTTTTGGTATTGATTTAGATCAAAAATATGTAGAATTAGCGAATGATCGAGTCGAAAAATTAAAAATGGAAAATGCAGGTAAAATTTAATTCCTTTTACAACTCGTTTTTGGTAAATACAGAGATCAGATTTGGCTTAAATCACAATCTATAACTTAAAGCAACTACTAAGAAATTTTTTTAAAACAACACCTTAATAAAATTGCAATCCAATTGCTAATTGTAATTAATGACCTCCTCTATTTCAAATCAATTAGATAATATTGGAAGACATGCAAGTGATCATGTACATGATCCTACTTCTATTCCTAGATTGAAATTGTGGGTTGTTTTAATTCTAACAATGACATTTCTTCTAGTCGAAGTAGTTGTTGGATATCTAGCAAATTCCCTTGCATTATTAGCTGATGCAGGTCATATGCTAAATGATGTTGTAAGTCTATTATTTGCGATAATTGCGATTTATCTAAGTTCAAAGAAAAGTAATTCCCAATTTACATTTGGATATAAGAGAGTGGAAATACTATCTGGATTTGTTAATGGATTATCACTTCTCTTTATCTCAGGTTATATTCTCAAAGAAGCTATTGTTCGAACATTGGATTCTAATGGGGTAGAGGTAGAAGGATCCTTGGTTTTAATTGTGGGTTTCTTAGGATTATTGGTTAATCTAATTGGGTTAAAATTATTAGAAACGGAAAAAGACCATAGTATAAATGTGGAAGGTGCGTACCAACATATTATCGCAGATCTTTTAGGTTCCATAGGTGCATTAATTGCTGGTGTGGGGATAATATTCTTCAGGGCCTACTGGTTAGATACTTTAACCAGTGTTATAGTTTCAGTATTAATTCTGAAGAGTGGTTTTTCAATCACCAAACGGTCTGTAAAAATCTTAATTGAGGCTACTCCAGAAGGTGTTGATCTTGATCTGATTAGAACAGAACTCAAAGCAATTTACGGTGTTGTCGACGTCCATGATTTTCACGCTTGGAGTGTGACAGATAACTTTAATCTGTTAACTGCACATGTTATAGTTACGTCTTATGATATGTCAGAGTTAATTAAAAATACAGCCGCGGTTGTGTCAAGAAATCATGGATTTAATCATTCAACATTCCAAATTGAACAATATGCATGTTCTGAAATTGATGAAAATTGTTAAAAATCAAACTTATTAATTTGAATCATATAGGCTAAAAGTGACTAATTCAAGTAATTCGATATTTACTACTTTTCTAAAGTAGTAAAGTCGGAAAGTGCTTATATATTAATTTGACAAATATATATTTATGAATAAATCAAATCAAATACTAATCAAGAAAGCAAATGTAGCAGATCTACCAGAAATTTATCTCTTACTGGAAGAATTAAATCTTCCAATCACGGGGCTTTCAGAGCATTTGGATAATTTCATTTTATCGATTCACAACAATATGATAACCGGAATAATTGGTTTGGAAATGTATGGTAAAATCGCCCTATTACGCTCAGTTGGGGTTAGATCATCGTATCAAGGTCAACGGATCGGTGATGATTTAATGATGGCTATTCAAGAATATGCCAAATTCAAATCTGTCGAACGCATTTATTTATTCACTGATACAGCGGAGAAATGGTTTGAGCAATATGGTTTCAATAAAATTTCTAATGATCAATTAGATCCCATTTTACAGCGATCAAAAGAATATTCGTTATGTGAGAGCTCAGTAAAAATGCTAAAAACATCAAAAGCCTTAGAAGGTTACAAATGAGTACTTTGATTCAAAGATTCTTTGATATATTAACCTTGAATCAAGATGCTAAAAAATTTGTCACCCGTTCCTTTTTGATCATATTAATTTATACTTTTGTTGTTATGTTAACTAATACTTTTCTTATTCTTCACGCATTGGATACATTATCTATCCAACAATTAGGGTTAATATTAGGTGTTAAATTTGCCATTCAGGCTTTAACTGATTATCCAACTGGAGCTCTTGGTGACTGGATTGGTCAACGTTGGGTTTTATTTATTGCATCCATATCTTATGCGTTAGGAATGATTATGCTGAGTTATGCAACTGAATTTCATTTTATGTTAATAGCCTTTTCAATTATTGGTTTTGCCCAGGGGCAAGAATCTGGAACTTTTAATTCATGGTTTGATAATAATTATATTCTATACGTATATGAGGATCAAGACCGTCTTATTTATGGTCAATTATTAGGAAAATTTACAATGATGAAAGAATTAATTACTGCAATTGCTTTTATCGTTGGAGGTTTTCTCATTTATTTCTCATCTCGCCAAGATTTATTTTATTATCAAGGAATTATATTATTGCTTTTTTCCTTCACATTTGTTTTATCAATGAGGGATCATCCATTGACCCCTCAACATGAATTACACCTTAAGAATTATTTTAATTTCCTTAATCAAGGAATTCTAACAGTAATTAAAGATAGAAGTTTATTCATTTTAATATTAGGTCTTGTGATTACAGGATCAGGAATGATGCTGTGGGGAGGTTTAATATTACTTCCACTTTATGAATCCTATGCAAAAACCGATATTGTTACCTCCGTTTTAAGATCAACAATTTGGGTGTTTGGGGCAATTGGAACAGGGATCGCTAGTATATTATCTAAAAGAATAAAAAATCTAAAAAAGGCTCTTTCTATCTCATTTCTAATATTAGATATATTGTTCTTCAGTATAATGCTGATTATGGTTTCATTTTATGAAGCCAGTAAAGATTTCGAGTTGTTATTATTTATTCTCTTAATAATTGCATTTACGATTGGATTTACTGGGAGATACTTCGTTGACGTTCTTTTACCCAGATATTTTTTGGATAAAATCCCAAATACTAATAGGAATGCAATTTATTCATTAATTCCAAGTTTAATAATGATTGTTTCTGTTCCCTATTTAATAATTGGAGGATTCCTTTTGAAGACCTATAGTACTCAAATGTTAATATTATTATTAATCATAAATGGAATTATTGGAGCTCTACTTTGTGCATATGGGATAGTAAAACCTGATACAAATAAGGTTGAAATAATATTTACCCTTAATTCTGAAATTGCAGTAAATGTACCAGCCTAATTTCCAATATAATAATTAATTTGAGGGTTGAAAATTAATATATATTTATTTTATTTTTAATGTTCTAATTTGAGATCTGGTATTATACGATCGAGCCATTTAGGTAGCCACCAGTTCCATTTACCTGCTAATCTCATTGCAGCAGGCAAAATGATTACTCTAGTTATTGTCGCATCGATTATTATTGCTACTGAGAGTGCCAGTCCAATTGATTTCATTATTAGCGTGGGAGAGGCTGCAAATACCAAAAAAGTGGTTGTCATGATTACTGCTGCACTGGTGATGACTCCAGCTGTCTTAGCAAGGCCTACTCCAACTGCTTCATTAATATCGTTACCATTTTTGTGATATTCCTCATTGATCCTAGTTATAATGAAGATACTATAATCCATACCCAGTCCTAAAATTGTTGTAAAGAGGAAAATTGGTATTATAAATGCTACACCTGATTGTTCAGCTTCCCAGAATGTAATATCGGTACCAGGGATTCCCATATGCAAAATATTGCCTCTTTGTAGTACAAATACAAGTGTTCCTAGCCCAAATAAGATAGACCCTCCAATGGTTATAATTGCTTTTGCAGGTAAGATAATACTCCTGAATAGAACTAATAGAGCTAAGTAAATCAAAACAACTGCGACTAAAATCATTAACGGAACATCGTCATAAAGTGAATTTTTAGTATCAAGAAATAACGGTGAAAATCCAGTCACGTAGGTGTCTGCAGCATCAACATCTCCAAAAATAAATTTTAGTTCATTTCTAATCACATTTGTAAGATCCCATGCTGCACTTGTACCTGGATCAATATTTGTACCAATCAACATAACCATTGTATTACTTCCGTGGGCATAATTGACAAAACTACCCGTATTAATAGTAAAGAAAGGATTGTTTGCAATCTGATCATTTACCTCAGTAAGATTCATTGTATGTAATCCCGTAGAATTAACATGGAACGATAAAGAATTAATATTTGTAAATTGTATTTCAAGTCCGTTTATTGTGCTCCGGTAATCAAACGCCCATTGCGCAAATAGATTTGCCGCATCAATAATTTCCTCTTGAAAAATGCTTCCAGTTTTCCCAGCATCAACAATTATTTGATAGGGATATACTTCGCCTAAATTAAAATTAAATTGAACATATTCCAATCCCTCTCTTGATTCTGTTCCGGGAGGTAAACTCTTCAGAGTATCAAAGGATAGATCTGTCTCAGCAGATAAAATAATGAATGGCGTCAGGGTTAACATTCCAATTAATAGAAACAATAGTGGGAACTTCATAACTAGCCTTGACCATTTCACCCAAAATGATTCACCTACTTCTTCATTTTTAATTTCCTTCTTTTCTTTCTCGACTTGCTGTTCCCCTCTTGAAAGTCTATTTGGCCAATCAAGTTTGTTTCCCCAAATTCCTAAAATTGCAGGAGTAAGAGTTCTAGCACTTAGAATAGAAAATACAACCATAACTGCTATTGAGATTGACATACTTTTAGAAAAATCTGAGCCAATAACAAGCATACTCATGAAACCTATGATTACAGCAAATCCTGAGTACATAACTGCTTGTCCAGCTGTTGCATTCATTTTACTGGCAGATTCAACTTGTGCGATTTTCATATTTTTCTTATCCCAAGTTCCATCTACTAAATGCCTAGCTTTTCTCTTTCGAAATTCTTCCCTAAATCTAACCAATGAAAACAGATTATAGTCCACAGCTACCGCTATCCCAATCATACTAATCATTGATGGTAGAAAATCACTAATTTGGAAAACTCCTGCTTTTCCTAGTAGCCATGCAATCATGAACGTTGGAGTGAGTGACATTACCATTGCCAAAACTGGAATTGCAATTCCCATAGGGCTTCGAAATACTAATGCTAACACAATAATAATAAGAATAACTGCTACAATTTCAGATTTCCTAAAGGATTCTTCTGTTACTTCAATTGTATCCACGAAATTAGCAAGTGGTCCAGTTAGTAAAAGATCAATGTTTTCGGCTTCAGTTTGGCTTGGAAGTGTCCCAAATATTAAAGGTACATTTTCAGCAAAGGCATAAAATTCATCTAAATCAGCTAAAAGTTCTCTAATTAAGTGAACGTGAGAGGAAATATCGTTTTGGTCTTCGTCAAAATTGTAAACTGAAGAAAAAATATTAATCATACTAGTTTTGTTATCTTGAGCAACCAATCCGTTTGCCCTTTCTTCAATTCCTGGAATTGGAAAAGTCAGCAATAGTGGTTGAGAAATAATTGTATCATAAAAAAATCCATTTTCAGCAACGAGCGAGTTATTGAGGTAAAGAGTCATCGCAAAAGTGAATTGTTGCCACTCACCTGAACCTAAAAGTGCATCATTCCCCTCTGGAACATGTAAAACAATAATATGGGAGATATCACCCGTAATATTGAATCTATCCTCATAAAGGAGTAATCCTTGACCACTTTCAGTGCCTTCATCTAGAAACCCTTGTGCACTTTCAACACTATCGGATAATCTTGCACTACCTGAAGATGAGACAACAAATAAAACTATCCATAAAATGATTGTAATATACTGTCTATTAAAATTAATAACTTTTGCAGACGAATCCGCCATGAGCTGTAAAAAATCGACTAATTATAAAGGACTTAGATTAATCCTATTCAATTTTTGGAATCAATTATTACAAATTATCAAACGGATAATAATTGTATTGGAGGGATTAATATAATATATTTTGCAATATCAAGAGTAATCTCAACAAATATAGAGAAATAATTAATAGGATCATCAGTTAGCTTTACCACTTCCTTTTAGTATGGCGGATATCATACTGAATTAGATACCTCTATGCAATGTCCTGATTGTAACAATTTAATGCGAAAACATGGTGCTTTCTATACCTGTGAACGATGTGGTCTATCGTTAAAACCTTGGGAAATAGAACAAGCACATAGACGAGCAAAAGCAGAACTAGAAAATCTGTCAGATTCAGATTCAGAATCTTCAGAGCAGAAAAAACGAAGAAAAATGCGAAAATATCGTAACTGGTATGAAGGTCGAGCAGAAATAGATTAATTTTAACAATTCTTAAAATCAAAACTTTTAGTATTAAATTACATTAAATTGTATACTTATGATAAAATCAAAATAGGGCATTTATAATTTTTTATTATATACAATGGATCCAACATTTGGTATTTTTAACAATTTTAGTTCGCAAGATTGGGTACGAATTGTATTTGGAATTGTCAGTTTAATACCATTAACATACTCCTATCGCATTGTTAAACAAATAAAAATGAGTGAATATCGCATAATTTTTTTGATTTGGGTAGGCCAGTCAGTTGGTCCATTGTCAACTCCTTTTTTACGTCAAACTGGGACTGTATTATCGTGGCAAATCCGAACTTCAATTACTCTATGGATTGTTTATTTACTTTTAATACACGCTTACCAAATTTTAGAAAAGAAAAATCAATTTAAAGTAAAATTAATTTGGATAGCGGGATTAGTTTATACAATTACGTTGCAAGTAATGATTCTTTTTTGGAGATCAATGGAACAAACAGAATCTAAAGAATTATTTTGGAAAAGAGAAGCGCATCCAAATCTGATTGGTGAAGGTGCAGGGCTAAGTCACAATGATGTGATTATCTATTCCACTGGACATGCTTTACTACGTGAAATACTCACAATCTTTGTTTTTATTGTTTTATTATATGCCTATTGGACAGTTAAACCTCCACAAAACACGGATAAAATTAAAACAGCAACCCGACTGTGGAAGATAGCAATTGTCTCTATCGCAATTAATATTTTAATTACTGATTGGTTGTGGAGATTTACTGAAATCCAATCGAATGATGGAACTATTGTAGGTTTTATTGGTATTTTTTTGATCGCTGTCATAACGATATTCTACTCTGAAGCATTTCTTTTATCCTACACTCAGATTTCAAAGGTTGCTGAACTTTATTATCTCACAGATCAATTCAATTCAGCTACAATTTCATTTAGTTCACCTGCAATTGATATTCTGCGATATGTAGAGGAAATATCTGAAAAACTGAAAACAGAGAAATAATGATTGATATATAAATATCAGTAAACTATTCAATTAAGGCTTAAAGTACTTTTTAGAAATGGAAGGATATATATGCAATTACAACCATTGTTGAAATATGGCAGTTATTGCTCGACATATGCGTTGTGATTCCCGAAAGGTATGTTCTCAATGCTCAATTTATCTATGGAAACCTGGTGGGGAACCTCGATTTTTTCAATACTGCCCTGTATGTCGTAACGACATACTTTGTGACCGTGGAATTATTCAGGATTTCATTTATGATGATACAATGAACGCAGAACGTGTAAGATACTTATGTTTGATTTGTAGGAACGAGGTTGAGGACAAACAGTGGCCTGATCCTGCAGGTGAAAGGCTTGATATGATAACTTAGATTTATAATTAATTTTCAATTTCAGAAGGAAATCTCTCTAAAATATTTATGTGCAAGTTGCTTGCTACTGGCTTTTGCCCATTCTGTAATTTTACGTTTCGCATCAACACTTAACCGACTCCACTCCCTAGGGAATTCAGCAACGAATCTTTCAATATTAGAAACTAACACTTTGTCTTTGACCAATTCATCTGTCAGTAAAATTGAGAAATCTCCCCCTTCCCACGTCCCTTTCTGAATAGGTGCAATTTTCTCTGATAATTGTGCTTTTAAAGCCTCAAGAGCAGCTAATTCCACTGCATCATTTCCTCTCATTGGTAGTTCCATGTGGATCAGGATCGAATTTACAGTGTTTTCTATCAATACTCCATCTTCAAATTGAACATCAACTGTCCCAATCTCACATTCTTGACAAATTGCACATGGGAAATTAATTAATCCACGAGTTGGACACTCTATTGGAGTTAATTTCTCAGATAAAATTTTCAATGGCAAAGCATCTCCTCCTGGTAAGGACACAAGGAGGTATTGGTTTTATTGAATTTAACAACTAGCTTTTGGAATACTTATTTCGCTAATAAATTATTAATTTAATTATTTTATGTCATATCATTATTGGTGTTATTAGTCGCATTTTGACGTGGTGCGACTGCTTGAGTAATAATTGTCAAGTATTCCCGAGCAATCAGAGCATCTTTGAATCGTTTTTTCTTAATAGTAATTTTCAATTTCTTTGATGGAGCAATTAATTTGTTAATAAGTTCCCTTGTTTCAATAGTTTTAATTTCCATCGGCTGGATCATTTCTAAAAATGCTTCTTCAATATCATATTTAATATCACGAATGAGTATCTTCTTTTTTGTTGGTTTTCTTGGACCTTTGATTCTCAAAGATAATGGTTTTAATTCAGAAATCAAACCTTTAGTAATCTCAGATTTTTGTTTTGAGATATCTTCTATCTCACTAAATTCGTATAAAGCTACAACTAACGCCAATTCTGACCGGAGTTTCCAAAATTTGTGATACCACTTGTCAGCTACAGCTTTTAATCCACGTGATCTATAAGCTTTGACCATTCGTCTCCATCTTTCAAGTCTTTGTAAAGGTTTTTCACCTTTGGTATTTTTAACGAATTCTTTATTTTCAGACTCCCATTCTTCTTTTAATTGTTTGGCCAACTTGAGATTGAATCTTTCTAATTTAATAGGGAGTAAATTAAAATCTTTTCTGAGCCATTTTACCTTACTTGCCACGATTTCACGCATGTCTGTTCTGTCAAATGCTTCCACTTCTAGATCCGTGTATGCGTTCTCCATAAATTCCTAGGCTCCAATTTCGTTAAAATAAGGCTTCTCTTACTATATTACAATGTCAAGCGAGCTTTTTCACCATATAAAATCTATCATGTTCATCGAGTTCATATCCAAATTTTCGATAATACTCTCTAACTCCGACACCGGATATTACTGCAATGTTATCATACCCAGCCTCTTTCGTCATCTCTTCTGCCCATTGTAGTAATTTTCTTCCATATCCTCTATGTTGAAAACTTTGATCGATATGTGGATCGTCTTCATCAATAGCCAAAGCTGATCCATAAACATGTAATTCACGAATGATAGAGGCATTTTTTAAGGCTTCAAAAATTACATTTTCACTTGGAAATCTTAATCGTATAAATCCAATAAGAATTTCTTTGTCATCTTCATAAGATAGGAAATGTTCAGTCCCTCCTGCTGCTTTGTAGGTTCGTAAGGTTTGTTTAACCTCACCCAATTTGAAGTTTTCAGGATCTTTGTAGTATAACATTCCGATCTCTCTACATCTAATGCATCTGCATTTAATATCCTTAATTTCTTGTAATTCTTTTTGTATTCTATGTCTCATGTCTGCCCATGTAGGACCATCGATTACTAATGGAATTGGTAAATCTCGCAAAGCTCTTTTGATTCTGACAAAAGGAGGAGTCAATAATTTGGCTTCTTTCATAATATGAAAGGTTTCTTCATTAGTCAACCCTTTGTATTCTCCATTAATGGACATTTTAGCTAGAGGGGTGTTTTCAATTACTTGGGTTGGATAGATTTTCATTTCATCTGGAATAAATCTTGGATCATTGTATAATGTTTCAAAATCTTGAATATCTATTTCAGGGGTAGTTCCAGGTAAACCCGGCATCATATGGGCTGTGATTTTAAGACCAGCATCTCTCAATGCAGCCATAGCGTCAACCGTTTCTTGTAAATCATGACCTCGATTGACTATTTTGAGAACATCATCCTGTAAAGTCTGTATACCTAATTCAACCCTTGTCACCCCATATTCCAGCATTTTTCGTATATGTTTCTGAGTTGACCAATCAGGTTTAGTTTCAAATGTTAATCCAACGCATCGATGTTTTGCTTTCTCATTATTGACCTTCGCTTCTTCAATTGTCTTTGAAGGTTTATCATTCATCCCTTCATAAACCCCAAGCATAAATTGATCTTGATATTTAGTGGGCGTTGAATTAAAGGTTCCTCCCATAACAATAATTTCCAGTTTTTCTGCATTATGGCCTGTGGCTTGCAGTTGATCTATTCTAGATTTAATTTGGGATATCGGGTCAAAACCATTAGAAATGGCTCTCATTGCACCTGGTTCCCGCCCTGTATAACTCATTGGAGTTCCCCAAGATGGTCCTCCGGGACAAAATATACATGCACCATGGCGACATGCGAAAGGAGCAGTAAATACAGAGATCACATTTACACCAGACAAAGAGCGTACATTTCTTATTCGTAAATATGGTAATACATGATTATATACTTCTTCAGAGGCATTTTTTAAGATATCAGAATTTCTTGGATATTTTGACAACTTGTATTTTTTAGCAATTTCTCGCTTTAACTTTTCTAATTTATTTTTAGAAGGTTTTATTTCAATTATTTGATTGATAATTTCCTTAAAAGCATTGATTTCGTTATCTGTGAATTCATCTCTGATTTCTTTTGCAAAATTACTAGTTTGAACTGGGGACGAACCTTCCAATTGAATCACCCCAATGGGTTAAATCTCGATCTATCGACCGCCGGGACGACCTCTATTTTGACCAGCAGGTTTATGTCTGAAATGTCTATTGAAAAAGTTAATTTTATTTCTTAGTTTGGGACCTGGCTTCTTCTTGTCTGGGTACTTTTTAGGCACCTTTGGTGTTCTCTTTCGAACAATCCCTGCATTTTGTAAACGACCGTGAGTCATAATACTTCATACCAAATATTTATTTTATCTACTTAAATAATTAGATTAGGTTCAGCTAGATAATGTATTGTTCAATTATCTGAATGGGATTTATTTATTTAGTTTAAAATCAGAACTGGTTAACTCAGATCTGTGTTGCGACTAACTAAATACCAATCTATGTAACTTTACGTCTCAATAGAACAAAAACTGGTAAAACCCAGACATACGAATATAGAGGTATAAACCCTTCTTCACCTTCATCATAATCAACAAACAAATTGTCCAATGTACCTTCATTCCCTATTGCAATTGCATCAATATGGAATTCATTTTCTATATCATTTTCACCTTGAAAGAATGTTATCCCTGTGACAAACTTGGGTTCAAATATATCAAATGGGCGTCTTAAATCACTTTTCATTGCAGCATCTACATCATTGGTTATATTTCGCTCTACGTGATACCATTCATTTTGAGGAACTTCAGAATCCACATCATAAACATTACTATCTGACTCCCATCCGTCCCAAGGAGGCTCCCATTCGTCCGTATCAGGCCCAATATAATCGATATTAATGAAATCGGCCAAACCATCAGTTATTGTTACTCTCATACTAGTATGTCCCATAACTTCATAGACCCACAACGAGAGTATTGTATCTTGTTCAATCGTCACATTCATTTCAGTTGTTATACTAAAATGTCTCGATTCTGCGATATGGGATTTGATTGATAAGCCTAATAGGCCTTGATGAGCAGCATTCTGGTGAGTCATAATGCGATCAGTTTCAGATAAATAGCCCCGTACTGTAAATCCTTCTTGACTATAGTACCCATCTGTATCTGTTGCGGTATCAAAAGAAAATTCAAAATCTTCATAGTAATAAAAATTATCGACAGAGCTCCCAGGGGTTTGAATTGATGATAATACAAAAATTATGATAACTAATGATGAGAGGGTTCTCATAATCTTCATATTTCTAAATTCAGATGTTTGCTATTTAAATTTCCTCACTCTGAAATCCACTCTAGATATAACTATGATTTAAGATGAAACTTTTAATTTTATTTTGTGAAGGTCTATGTGTCAAACAAATTATCTGTACTTGTACTTTGATTCCCCTGATGTCATTTCTCAGTTTTTCTTTAGATTATCACGTCCCACTTTTCATACGTATCACCACTATGAAGGATATCTATTATTTCTTTAATTTTGTTTGCTTCTTTTCGTCTTATCAAATAATTACCAATCTTCAGACGAGTTCCAATTGGTTTGGCTATACTGTTCTCCGCAAATGTTGCTATTTCTTTATCAACAGCTAAAATTTTCTCGGTCCGCTCATATCCATTTAGTTGTGTTAACTCAATTGCAAGTTGCCACGCTCGATCCCTGTATTTTTCCATTAATTTATTGACAATGTGCTCATCTACACGTCCTAATATCTTGTCAAAGAATTTGAGTGACTTGTAAATTCTTCCAATCTGATCTTCCACGAGATCTACTAAACCAAACAATATCTTGTTAATTGCAAAAAAATCTTCTTTCAGGTCTTCCAAAGTTTCAGGAGTAGAAACATTAGATACAGTCACTGCTAAATCTAGATTAATATGAGCATTCATCCCAAGCAATAAATGCTGAATAACAGAAAGTCTGTCATCTTTCGTTTTATCGAATGCAATTTTCCAAACTTCAGAAACCGGTTCACCGCGCATATAGCTTTCAAAAGCCATCAAGTAATATTCGGCAAATATTACATCAAAACGCATCATCTGATCATTATAGTTAAACGTCTTGAGATCAATGTTTTTGTCGATTTCGATAGTCACTCGCTCATATAAAGCTGCAAAATAACCAATTCTACTATTATTTTTTTTTGACCATTGAATAACGTATTCTAGTCTACGAATCACATGATCAATATGAGTAGAAGGCATAAATGTTTGAAAGGATAAATTTATATAAATTCTATGCAGCATGTATAGCTTTATACTATATTGATTAGAGTTTCCCTTCAATGGATGACAAGGTACATTTTAATCTAAGCGTCTCTTAAAATTAAATTATTCTCGAAATCAGTACCTTTTTATGCGTCGTCTACACGTATTGATGTGATGGCATCCAAAACAATTTCATTTACTAACGAAGTTTATAATTTACTCTCAAAATTAAAACTTCCAAATGAGAGTTTTGGGGACGTTATCAAACGATTATGTAGTGAAAAATTATCATCTGATTTACCAAATTGGATAAAAGAAAAGGTTCTATGGTCTGATATGAAAAAAGATGAATTTGATGGAGTTAAGAATGCTCTTGAAGAAATGAAGTATACTATGGACGAGGTTCAATTATCTTGATTCTTTTCGATACTTCAGTTTTAGTTGAGTTCCTTAGAAAAAATGATGATATCATCTATCAGATAGATAAATTAGAAGAAATTCCTCGTATATGTGTTGAATACTCTTCCCATTTGATATCCAAGATATTTTTAAATTCAATTCATGATCTGGGCAAATAATGTGAATGTATTATAGATTTAATTAATTTGAAATTAAAAGTTAAAGATCTAAAATAATACTAACTTGGACTTGCCACGACTTGATTTCTGGATTTATCCTTTGCGTACAGTAAAATGGACATAAAGATCGCAATGACGAAAATATATGGAGTGACCGAGATTACGTCACCATACAGTACATAATCAGAATCCTGAACTCCATACAATCCACCTGCAACTCCAGATAACACGTCTGATAGTATGTACAATACAGTCATTATCATAAATGATGGTGTTACATATTTTGTCCAACCATACCAGAAGTTTCCAAGTTTGAGTTTACTTCCGATGTTGATCTCTTTAAGTACAATATTTTTGGGTACATACCATGTAAATGCAAGAATTGCAATGATACTTCCAATTACCAATCCCATTGCACCGACAAAAACATCTAGATTGTACAAAAATCCCCCTGAATGCGGGGATATTGCTGAAGGGATTGCCAAAACAATTGTTCCTACTGCAACAAAACCGTATGCCTTTTTTCTCTCCCAATTAAATTGGTCAACTAAGGCAACTGTTGTTACTTCGATAATAGCGGTCATTGGAAGATAAGCCGCGAAAAAGAACATTACAAAAAATACAAACATTCCTAATCTGATTAGAGTTGTACTTGCATTAATTGCTTGAAACGCTTCTGGGATTAATCCGAAAAATAAACCAGGACCAAAATCTGCTAGGTCCCCATCAATATTAGCAAAATTAACAATTCCGATAATGAGCAATACTGAAATAATACTTGCTAAAGTATTTCCAAAAACAGTGAATCCAGCATTTACAGGTATGTTGTGTGCTTTTTTCTTCTGCATGTATTTTTGGGTACTGTAAATGCAAGAATTGCAATGATACTTCCAATTACCAATCCCATTGCACCGACAAAAACATCTAGATTGTACAAAAATCCCCCTGAATGCGGGGATATTGCTGAAGGGATTGCCAAAACAATTGTTCCTACTGCAACAAAACCGTATGCCTTTTTTCTCTCCCAATTAAATTGGTCAACTAAGGCAACTGTTGTTACTTCGATAATAGCGGTCATTGGAAGATAAGCCGCGAAAAAGAACATTACAAAAAATACAAACATTCCTAATCTGATTAGAGTTGTACTTGCATTAATTGCTTGAAACGCTTCTGGGATTAATCCGAAAAATAAACCAGGACCAAAATCTGCTAGGTCCCCATCAATATTAGCAAAATTAACAATTCCGATAATGAGCAATACTGAAATAATACTTGCTAAAGTATTTCCAAAAACAGTGAATCCAGCATTTACAGGTATGTTGTGTGCTTTTTTCTTCTGCATGTAACTACCATAAAGAACCATAAATGTACCACCTAAACAAAGTGAGAAAAATGCCTGTCCCAATGCCGTAATAAATGTGTAGGATGTGATATTAGATGTATTAACAGTAGTAAGATATCTAATTGTTGGACCAAATACTCCTGGTTGAGCCAAAATACCTGCTGTCATTACGATGATCGCAATATAAAAAATTGGTACAATTTTATTGCTGAAGCTCTGAATTCTCTTTTGGCCACCTACAACTATAGGTGCGACCAATAAAATGACAATAGCAGCAAAGAATAACTGTGAAAGTGGATTACTAGCTACGTTGTTATCAAAGTATGAACCACTGTCAGTAGATGATTTTGCTAAATTTGCATCTGTCAAAGATGAAAAGGCGTATCGAAGGATCCAGCCTATCCATATTGCAAAGTAACTTCCAATTGCAAAAACAACAGCTAATAAGAAAATACTAACTGGTTTGCTGGCCGGGAATTTTACATTTTTAAAAGCACCATCTGGTCCTCTTCCTGTTAATCTTCCTAGTCCCCATTCTGCAGTCAATGCAGGATATACAAATAAAGATGCAATGATCAAGTAGATAAGAATAAAGCCACCACCACCAAAATTAACAGTTTGATAGGGGAACCTCCATAATGTACTGAAACAAACAGTCATACCTAGCATAACTGAAACTAAACTTGATTTGCTATCACTATCAAAACAAGTATGACACAATGAATCAGTGTATTGTTCGTTTTCCATAATTTAAATCCTCGAAGTGATTGAACTATAGTAATTTACTATACAAATAAGGGTTACGCTCAGAGAACATATAGGTTAAATTTGGAGGCAATTTGGGAATAAATTTAAATAAAGAAATATCATCTATTCAGGTTTGTAATAATTTTGGAGTTACATCCCAAACAGCTTTGTTAAATCCTAATGACCACTTTAATATTGTGAAAAAAGCAATTCCTGTATCAATAAGTGTTGCAAATGGCGTAATCAATAATATTACAATATGTTCTCGAATTTTTTGAATTCTACCAATGTTTGATGATTTTATATTGTGATACAAACCAATTTGTATTGATATTAACCACATTACAGCTCCAATTAATGAAATTGTAACCAGCCAACCGGGTACCATAGGCATAATCAGTTCCTTTGTTTGATGGGAAGTATTTTCATAAATTTCAGACACCGAATTTCTTGCAACTGCTCCTTTTGTTATAGTGGACGCAAAGTAGAAGATTCCAAATACAGAAATTAATGAAGGGATAAATCCTAATGCGTAGAAATACAATTTTATGCGAATTCTTAACGAGATTAAATTTTTATTTGGAGAAATACTTGTTTCATACTCTGACCATTTATTTATGAGATCAATTGATTGTAAACTACCTCTAATCCAGCGTACTCGTTGTTTTACGGAATCATTTAATGTGAACGCAGGTTGTTCAAGCATCTTTGCCCCATGCCAGCCAAAAATAGATTTACCGTATTTCAAATATGCTTTTATTCCAAAAACTAAATCTTCAGCTACAACAGGATAGCCTTTGATCAAACCAAAATCCCATCCCACATCATGCTCTATATCTGCTCTAACTACAATATTTGATCCGTGTAAATGATATGGCAGCCCGTTTTTCGTTGAGGAAAAGCACTCATAGCAATTCCAAGGTCTGAGACTTTCCATTTGTCTGCTATAAATTTTTGATTTAAACCAATTATTAGTATAAAATATGGGTCCTTGAAATATCGTTTTGTGCGGATTTTGAATTACTGAACCTATAATCGTTATCAATCCATCATAATTGATTGTTGATTCTGCATCAAAATGAATAATATATTGATTCTTAAAATTAATTTGGTTTTTTCTCGAGAGCTTTTCCCTTATATTTATCATATAATGTAAGGCTCTGGCCTTCAACTTTGTTGAATTGTTTGTTTCATAATTATTAGGAACCACATAGAAATTGCAATTTAATCTGATATTTGATAATTTCAGTTGTTCAAGGTCGTCTGGGTTTTCTGTTAATATATCTATAATAATTTTTGACCTAATAATCTCTTTTAACCTATTTAGTGCAACCTCTAATTTGGATAATCCTTCAATAATTACCCCCATTTCTCCTCCTTTCGTTGTGATCTGAACAATGAAAGTTGGAATGTCTTTGGTATTGGCGATGATTTCATCAAATTCATTATCAGAAATAGTATTTTCGAATTTTTTCACTCCTCGAAGGAAGCTTGGATAAAAATAAAGAAAATAAATTGATGTAATTAGACTATAAAATGCAAATAAAATTAATGTTAAGAGATGTAGGGCAAAATCAACTTGCATATTCTATATAATCCTATTTATTTTACTTTATCTATAACTTTTCCTCTATTATTCTTATCATCCACTTTTATTTTTAATTTTAACTTCTTAATTGTTTTCAATGTGTTTTTGGGAATCGATAATTTCAAATCTAAGTTCTCTTTAGGATTCAATCGTAAATGCAATTCTACGCTTTCTAACCAAGAAATTAAACCCACTAAATCAGATTCTTGATCGATATCACCTAATTCTGATAATAATGTAAAGGTTAAGCTTTGGTTTACCACAAATTTTGCAAAATTGCTTAATTCAACTCCTTCAAAAATAGTCTCGAAACCATCTAAATCTAAATTTTGATTAATACCGATTAAATATATCCCAGATTCTGAACTTGGACCCAAAACTACATCATATTGATTTAACATTAGAATTGCATTATTAAGAAGGGATGGTTGTATTTGAGGACTATCTGCCCCTAATACAATAATCTTTTTGAATCCATGAGATCGACCCCAGATGATTGCTTCTTTCATTCTGAAACCGAATATACCTTCTGATTGGATGTGAAATATCGGAAACAATTTTTTGTTTTTTACTAATCCATATGTTTGAAAGAAAGATAGATCATCAATATTCTCTGTTGAGATGGCCATAGTGTCAGTTAAACTAAATACTATTTTTTTGGCATCCGATTTGTTTGCCTGATCAATTGTGTCTAATAAAAAAGATTCGTACAATTGGAGTATCTCTTTTGAATTTAATATGCTCGAGGCTAACCTTGTCTTAACAAAATTTTCTCTTGGTAATTTTGCAAAAATTAAAATTGCTACTCCATCATTTTCTTCAAGTTTAATACGGTACTCCCTCAATTTAGATACCTCTTATATTCTTAATAATAATTAATATTGGGGAGGACTTTTTTTTATTTAATTACAATAGTTTTAATCTAAATTTCTATTCAATTAATTTGAGACAATACAAAGATTTCAATGATATTTAATCTTTAAAAATTAAATATGAATACCTTAATCGATAATTAGAAAAATGGTATAACTCATCGAATAATATGGCTGAAAGGATTAAGGATAATGAAATTGCAATCCTTATGCCTGCTTTAAATGAAGAATTAAACATTGTAACGACCTTATCTGCTATACCTTTGAAAAATCCCAAGATCATTGTGATAGATAACGGGTCTGATGATAATACCAATATGTTAGCCAAATCAACAGGCGCTAATGTTGTCTATGAACCAAGAAGGGGATATGGGTATGCCTGTTTAGCTGGAATTAGATACATTCAGAAATTAAAACCTCAACCAAAAATGGTAATTTTTCTTGATGCGGATGGTGCTGACGATCCCAAAGGCATTACTAAATTATTAAATACTAAATTGAATCCGCCTTATTCAAATTTGGTTATGGGATCTAGATTAGACAATTTAATTGGAGGTGCTATGTCTAGTCACTCTATAATTGCAAATAAAGTGCTTATTAAAATTATTAATCTTTTGTATAGGGTGAAATTAGAGGATATGGGTCCATTTAGAGTGATTGATTATCAAACATTAATCAATCTCAACATGACTGATACCGGTTATGGTTGGTCATCGGAAATGATTGTAAAAACCCTCAAAATGGGATATACTATAACGGAAACCCCAGTAATTTACAGACCCAGATTGGGTGAATCTAAGATATCAGGTTCAGTTATTAATAGTCTCAAAGCAGTAATTTGGCTAACAATTCATATTTTCAGACATGCTTTTAGGAGAAAATAAAATGGATTTAGGGGTTACAGAAATTAAAAATATAATGAGAAATCATATTTTTACATTAATGCTAATTCTTAATTTTATTTTTCTAACATCATTTATACTTTTAACGCGTCTTGACCGGAGTGGTGAATTATTTGTAAAACTACTTATTTTTCCACTATTAATTTTTGCAGTTACAATTTTAATTTATGAAAAGAAGAATATAGAGCTTGAAAACAGGAACCTGATAATATTTTGGGTTTATACTATTTCAATTAGATTTCTGGTTCTTTTCATACCAATCGGTCTTTCAGATGATGTTTATAGATATGTTTGGGATGGTCATATACAGCATAATGGGATAAATCCTTATCTGTATAGTCCAGATCATGCTAGTTTAGAGCCTTATCATACAAATTGGTCATCAAATATTAATAATCCACACATTAATTCACCATATCCCCCATTTGCCCAAATTTTATTTTTTATAATCACATCATTTACTAGCGATATAGGCTTATCAATTATTCTAATTAGAATAATGATTGTCGGATTTGATTTGGGGACAATAATTATTGTAAAAATGATTTTGAAGCATTTCTCTTTACCACAAAGAAGAATTGTGATCTATGCTTGGTCTCCACTGGTTATTTTTGAATTTGCAGGAAATGGACATATAGATTCAATTGCAGTATTTTTTAGTTTATTAGCATTGTATTTCATACTTGCGAAAGTAAATCCAAGATACAAAATAATCTCTCCTATCTCTCTTTCTATCGCATTTATGTCCAAAGTCTACCCAATCATCCTATTACCATATTTAGTGACAAAATGGAATTTGAAAGAATTTTTCACATTTTTGTTTACTACAATAATTTTAGTCTTACCATTCACTAACAATGGAATCAATCCATTCTATCCAAAAGGACAACAATCTTTTGTTCGATATTTTAATTTTAATGAAAGTGTATTCCGAATATATGAAAATTATTTAGGGACTTATTTTAATGATCCAGAAAAAATAGCCAGGAATCATTATATTATTTTGATGATCATCGTTAGTGGGTTGTTGTATGCGCAACATATTTCCCTTTCACGTATCGCGAATCAAACAAAAATTAATATTAATTTATTTAGCTCATTTAGATACATCTTATTAATTGCCCTTCTTTTGGGTCCAGATGTCCAACCATGGTATGTTATTTGGATGCTACCCTTAGCTGTTATTTTCTATGATTGGGTAATAATTGTTTTTTCCATGTCAGTTTTGATATCATATCAAATTTATCCCGAATATGATCGTACTGGAATTTGGCATGAGAATACAATAATTCTCACTTTAGAGTACCTTGTTGTTTATTTACTCCTTCTCTATCTAATTTGTTTTCGATCTTATTTTCGTAACATTTCCAATGTTCATAATGATTAAATTTCTTAGATTTTATTCATTTATGATAATCAATTTCTAATTGAAATCGGTGAAGATGTGGGAATTTCTTGGTTGTATTTTATGTAAAATAAATATGAACCCACTCTATTTCCAATGAGCATGAATAATAGTGCAAAAACAGATGAGAGACCAAGTTCTGGAATTCCACCAAAAATATGCCCAAAATTACATCCGTACCCAAGCATTGCCCCAGTACCCAACATTATTCCTCCACCGTAAAATCTAATAAATTCATGTGATGACGGGATGGATATTTTAAACTCATTCCCTCTAACAGCGGATATTAATGACCCAATAATTAATCCTAAAATAAAAACACCTATCCAGCCTATTTGTTCAAATAAAAATACAGCTTTGTAAATTTCATGTATTCCATCTGTTGTAGAAAGTCCGAAATTTCTCCCTGCTAATGCTGATGAATATCTGGCAATTACTCCCAATACGCCTAATGATAAACCTGTCAATACCGGATTCCAACTTTTTAGTAAGTGAGTTAGTTTTATTTGATTGAGATTCACTTTTTTGTAATACGTAATTGATGTATAAATCAATATCACCACCGCAAGTAATGCCCATATGGATCTCGGCATTATATGGGTTAACGATGGAGTTTCATTGTTTATTTGTAAATTCGTGTCTCCACGAAAATTATCTATTGGGTCGGTCAAAGGACTTGAAGCAATTATCACAATTCCTGTTGCAAATCCAAAAAAACCGAGTAAAGATGCTCCCGAACCTTCTCCAACTCGATAACAAATTCCTCCTGCACATCCTCCAGCAACTACCGTTCCTAAACCAAAGATAAAGCCTCCAAGGGGAATAAAAATATATGAAAATGAGATTGGATTTGCTATGAATTCAAAATTAGGAATGCTTAATGTGTATAGAAAATAATAGCCAATTATTTGTACGCTGACAGCTATTATTACGAATGTAATTAATTCATTGTTTTTAAATAATAAAAAATTTCTAAATGCTGTATTTGTACAAGCTCTTCCCCTTTGTAAAGTAATACCGACAGAAATTCCAATTAAGATGGCAAATATTGCTAAACCAAAAGTTAAGGTCATATTTTACATATCCACAGATTGAATTAATAGGTTTCTATATTGTCAACTGAGTAGATTTACGATCTTATTTTCACTATCCACAAATGATCTATCCAGTCCTATTTGTCGACCAGACCTTGAAAGAAAAAATAATACATGAGGGAAAAATATGATGGGATAAGTCCATATCCATTGATCCCATCCTAAAGTTAGAATGAATAAACTGATTGTCATTAAACCCCCTATTACAGACCCTGCTCTTGTAAATAATCCTAATCCTAATGATATTCCAATAAACAATTCGGTTAAAATAACAAGGAAAACAATTATATCAACATTTTGAATTAAAATATTTTCAATGAATTTTTCAACAAATGAATAGGGATGTGTAACCCTCATGTAATTTAATTCGCTCAGAAACTCGTCATGGTCTTTGTACATATCGTCATCTCTTCGAATTACTTTAGCCATTCCTTGGCTAAACCAAACCATAGCAAAGAGAGTCCTCATTATTATAATACCAATTAGATCTTGATTTCTAGATGATTCTGATAGATTTTCCGGTAATAACTGGACTTTATTCATATATTATCATCAATATTACTTTATTTATAAATTAAGTTTGATATTACGGATTGATTTTAATCATTAGTACAGACCATACCATCCATTCTACAGGTCCAACAAGCCATGTCTCTCATAGCATAGGGTTTCTCTGTATCAGACAGAGTTTCACCCATTTTAGCAGAATCCACGTTCACCAATATTGGACAAACCCAAACACCTCGTTCTGTGACCATTCTACATTTAGAACATTGTAAATTGTTAAAATCATAATCATCGAAACATTCCTCAGTAAATAACTCATCAGAACCGTATCCTCGGTCTCTTGTTACTTCTCTACCTATCCTTAAAGGAGGTAATATTTTCAATATTTGATTTTCTTTTGGTATACCATGATTTACTAATAATTGGATGAATTGATCCTCAACTTTTTTCTCACTTAGAAGGGACCATGATCTCATTGTTGTAACTATTGGATTGAAACCTTGATTAACCAAATTTTGGATTCCAATTGTTGCTCTTTCAAACGCTTTTTTTCCTCTTATTTTATCATTTGATTCTGGGGTTGCTCCATCTAGTGAAACTCGGAATACTAATTTGTTGGAACTATTTTCTTGAATTTTTGATAATTCCAAAGCTTTTTTCTTTGTAATTTTTGTAGCATTAGTTAGTACAGTTGTATTTCCATGTTTTAAGGAATTTTCAAACATTTGAAGTAAATTTGGATTTATAAATGGTTCTCCACCAGTAAAATAAATGTCCAATTTCTTATAATTTTTGGAAACTGCCTCATCTAATTTTGCATTGAATGTTTCCATAGATAACAACGGATGTTGATTTGCTGTGGGGCTTGATTCTACATAACAATGAGTGCATGAAAGATTGCACTTACTTCCAGTATAGAACCATAATACAAATTCTTTATGGGTTTTTGAGAGAAATGGAACATCATAGATATGTTCTTGGTATTTGGGGATGATATCGATGCTCTGTTGCTCCACAAAAATTAATTTATAATAGACTTTAAGTTGTTTATGATATACGAATTTAACAATTTTGTTATTTGTAAGTCAATGATTAATTCTTTGAATTATCAAAAAAATTCTTGGTACAAACTTCAAATTCGTTTAGAATATCATCTATATTATATTCTGTTAGATTTCCATCCCTCATCTTCCATTTTCCATTAATCATTACGTCACTAACATCTTGCTGATTTGCCGAATATACAATTGTCGAAACTATTGATTGTAAATTCAAAATTGGTCTCAAATGTGGTTTGTTAAGATTAATAAAGGTCAAGTCAGCCTTATTCCCTTTTTTTATTGTCCCAATATCCTTCCATCCTAACACATCAGCCCCTCCTGCTGTTGCCATCATTAACAATTTATCTGCTGAAAGCAGGGATGGATCATTATACAAACTTTTTTGGGTTAAACTACTCATTTTCATGGTCTCAAACATACTAAACCCATTATTTGCTGCAGGGCCATCTGTTCCCAAACTAATTTTCAATCCATTTGCGGACATTTCTTTTATTCTTGGTATTCCATTCCCAAGTTTCATATTAGAAATTGTATTGATTGATACACCGACATTTTTCTGTAGTATTAATTGTAAATCCTCATCATTACATTCAACAGCGTGAGCTGCAATTAGATCAACATCCAGTATTCCTATCGAGTCTAAATATTGAGTAGGCGTTTTTATTGAATCAGAAAATTCAAATCCCTTGTCTTTAGAAAATTCACTTATTAATTGCATTTCAAGTTTTGATTCGGCTAAATGTGTATGGATCTTCAAATTTGGACAATTAGATTTTGAATTGTAAGAATTCTTGTAATTTAAAATTTCCGTATAATCGTCAGGAGTGACGGTATATGGTGCGTGTGGATTAATACTAATTCTCGACATATCATCATTATTTCCATGCCAATCATTAACCAGTTTCTCAGATGAACTTAAATCAGACACACCAGAAATAATGGGTGGTCCAGACATTAATCTAACGCCAATTTCTTTAAAGGCAATTAATTCATTTTTAGGATACCAATACATGGAATTTACAGTTGTAGTCCCAGACAAGATTAATTCTATTGCAGCTAATTTGGCACCTATTTCGACCTCCTTTCCAGATAATTTTGCTTCCATTGGCCAAATGTATTCATTTAACCACCGATTTAAAGGAACATCATCTGCGTATCCTCTAAATAAAGTCATCGCAGTATGTGAATGGGTATTTATGAAGCCTGGAATTACAACATGATTCGGAAATTCTAGTACTTCTCTATCCTTAATCTCTAGATTATTTCCAATATCAGTTATTTTATTTCCATCAATTAATATTATCCCGTTTTCAATAATGATTACCTTGTTTTCTTGATAAGTAACAATATACCTGATTTTTAATGCGTAGTTCATGGCTTATCAAGAAAACCACTGCTCTAATATATTGACTTACTGAAATAAAATAATTGAAGAAGATTGAGCATTTCCGATGATAAATTCTTCAAATAAAAATTATTTTCATTTAATCTTAATACCAATGTCCTAAATCTATTTTGTTCATTAATAAAATTTTTAATTTCAAGTAACTTCATAATATCATGATTTGTGTAATTGGTGGTTCCGGTTTTTATAATTTTTTAGAAGATGTAGAAAATAAAATAATAGAAACCCCATTTGGAGAAGTTTCAGTTGAAGTTGGAAAAATACAGAACAAAGATGTAATCTTTCTTCCCAGACATGGAAA
The DNA here is from genome assembly GCA_001940725.1 of Candidatus Heimdallarchaeota archaeon LC_2. The sequence continues at coordinate 51,959 of MDVR01000016.1, forward strand.
AAGACACAGTATTGCACCCGATCAGATTAACTACAGAGCAAATATTTTTACCGCTCATCTCTTAAAAACAGAAATGATTTTCGCAACCAATGCAGTAGGAAGCATTAGACAAAGTATTTCTCCTGGTTCATTTGTTACGCCAGATCATATCATAGATCTAACTCATGGACGGAAATCAACTTTTTTTGATGGTACAGGTCTTTCATTAACCACAATTAAAGGGAAAAAACTAAGTGGAGTAGTTCATGTGGATGTGTCCGATTTATTTGATTTGAAATTAAGAAATTTAATAAAACAAAGTGGATTAAAATTAGGGATGAAAATACTAGAACAAGGAACTCTAGTTGTGACAAATGGCCCTCGATTTGAATCACCCGCAGAAATTAAAGCCTATGGACTCTGGGGTGGTGATTTTGTAGGTATGACTTCAGCTCCAGAGGCATTTTTGGCAAAAGAATTGGGTATTCCATATGCAACTTTGGCTGTAATTACTAATTATGCCGCTGGATTACAAAGCAATGTCACAGCAGATGAAGTATTTGAGTTATTTAAAAGTAAAATAAATGATGTTAAGAGCATAATTAAAAAAGCAATTATTGCTAGTTGAACAAAATTTGTTATTTCAAAATTTTTGTTTTCCGTCAAAACCGCTTACTGAGATATCAAAGAGACTGTCAAGGAGCCTTAAATCAAAGTTTAATTATATATTTAGCAATTCTCCTAAATGTTTTTAATATTACAAAAAATATTTTTTACAGATGCGCGGAAATGAATTAGATGATGTTCTGAATAATACATTAAATGCAATGGCAGAAGTAGCCAAGGAAAATGGAATTATTTCATATCAGGAATTTGAAATTTTAAAGCAGGTAAGATATGATGTAAATGATTATCAAAACGCTTTGAAGAAGGCATTGGATGATGGTATTATAACATCAGATGAAAATCAGATATTAACAAAGATGAAGGATGATATTCTCAAGAATGTGATTACAGTTGCAAATTTTGATAAAATCGTTGATGATGAAGAAAAAGGCATGATAAAGAAAATTACTGAAATTATAAATGTGTATTTTTCTGAAGTAGAGGATACGGGTAAAAGATAAAAATAAATTCTTATTAAGAATCGTAGTTATCTGTTTTTGAGCTCAAAATTTCATATCCGAGTTTTCAAATTCACATAATTTTTATTTAAAACTTATAGTTCAAATCCAAATCATTGAAACATGAAATTTGTAACTATCAATCCCACAACTGAGCAGACTATTGCAGAATATGAGATAATGAGTTATGGTACTATAGGTGAAATTTTAGAAGCCGCACATGTAGGTTTTACATCATGGAAAAGCACATCTATGGATGAAAGAAAGTTACTGTTTCGAAGTTTAGCAGATGTTCTTCGCTTAAGGAGTGATGAATTTGCTAAATTAATGGTAACTGAAATGGGTAAACCAATAAAACAAGCTATTGCCGAAGTAGAAAAATGTGCTTGGACTTGTGAGGTATACGCAGAAAAGGCTGATGAGTGGTTAGAATCTGAAAATGTTACGGCAGATGGAAAAGAACACAAAGTTATTTTTCAACCCCTTGGTGTCATTCTTGCTGTTATGCCTTGGAATTTTCCATTCTGGCAAGTATTTAGATTTGCGATTCCTTCAATTATGGTAGGAAACACTGCAATTCTTAAACATTCAAATAATGTTCCTGGTTGTTCTTTAGCCATAGCTGAAGCTTTTACTCAGGCAGGTTTCCCTAAAGGTGTGTTCACTTCAGTTCTAGCTGATCATGAGCAAGTAGGGGAAATCTTAGAATCTGACTATGTTCAAGGAGTCTCACTTACCGGAAGTACATATGCTGGATCGAAAATAGCTGAAACAGCTGGTAAAAACCTAAAAAAAGTTGTTCTGGAATTAGGTGGCTCAGATCCATTCATTATTTTGGAAGATGCGGATTTGGATTTTGTTGTGAAGAATGCTGTATTTGGAAGAACACAAAATAATGGACAGAGTTGTATTGCAGCTAAAAGATTTATTGTTCATGAATCGATTGCATCAGACTTCAGTGGTTTATTTGCAAAAGCTTTGACCAATCTAAAAGTAGGAGATCCAATGGATCCAGATGTAGATATTGGACCAATGGCAAATGTTGGAGAATACAATTTAATAAAAGAACAACTTAAAGATGCAATTGAACAAGAAGGCATAATTTTGGCGGGTGGTGAGATACCAGACAAAGCGGGATATTTTGTTGAACCAACTTTAGTTACAAATACAAACTCAAACATGAAAATTGTAAAAGAAGAGGTATTTGGTCCAGTCGCACCTGTTATTACATTTTCATCTGATGTAGAGGCAATAAAATTGGCAAATAATACAGAATTCGGACTTGGGGGGTCCATATGGGGTGCAGATGAAGTGCGAACTCGAGCGATTGCTGCAGAGTTGGAATGTGGAAGTGTATTCATTAATTCCATTGTGAAATCAGATCCGAGAATGCCATTTGGGGGCGTAAAGAAAAGTGGAATGGGACGAGAATTATCAAAATACGGATTGAAAGAATTTGTAAATGTGAAGGCAATCAACATTTATTCTCATCAACCATGAACAAAAAAGTTAGTATTTCAATTGAGAAGTGGTGAAATTTCTACAATTTCACTTACAATATACTGTCATCCTGTTTATATTAGATGAGTGTGATAATAAAGTGAGACTAGGTCGATTTCTTAAACCAATAAGGATTTTAAGAATACACCGAAGGCTGGATCTCGTAAGAGAAAAGGAAGTCCATATACAGTAAAAAAGAAAGTAGCGATTTTCTGTTCCTGTATCCGTCGTTACGAGCTGCTAGTCAGATTATCAAATCTTGATGGATGTTCGAGAATGATCTTGCGATGGTCAAAAAGTATGAAAATCCCATCTTGGTCGAGTTAGCTTACTCGAATAAGCCAAGTGGAAGGAAGCAATACTCTCCTTGCGGAGACAAGTATTATACTATTCCAGTGTGGCAACTGGTAGATACGGTGACGTTTGTATTATATTCGCTGAACATACAAGAAAAGTTAATTTTTCAGATCATGAAATACTGACTATCTTAACAACTTGCAATTTTCACTTTGAGAACATTCTATCATACTTTTTTATCATTTAATATAAGCAAACTAAAATGATAATGAAAATAATCTGATAGTGGAAGGTTAGTAGATGACCCTAATAATAGTCGCTCACTCATCAATTGTTACTGCTCTACTTGATGAGAGCGGATCAATTCAACAAGTTTATGATGATTTGGATGATAATGTTGCAAATGGGATTCAAGATTTACAAAAAGGTAAAGAATCAGCTGTCGTTACTGATTCTAATAATGTTAGTGAATTTTTAAATCAAAAAGCTATCAAACATTCTCTAGATATGAATAACGAAATTCTTAAGGATTGGCGATTAAACCGATTTGAAAAATTATTGGAGAATACAGGTAAAGTTTCCTCGTATGAAGATTATCAATCTTTAGTGAAATCAACATCTAGATTAGAGGCAAGAAATACCATTAAACAAGCTGCAGGGAAGAGAGATGAATTAGCAGCTCAAGTTATTCACACAATCGATGACCTTCAAAAAACATTCAATTTGAATGCTAATAGATTATATGAAATATATAGTCTTCATTTTCCCGAACTGGTTGATAATATATCGAATCCTACAACTTTAGCTAAGCTTATTATAGATTATCCTGAACGTAAATCAATTACAAGAGAGGCACTTGAAAAATATAAATTGAGTGAAGATAAAATCGAATATATACTTGCATCTGTTGAAAATTCATTAGGAGGGGATTACTCGGTTTCGGATTTGCATCCAATTATCAAATATGCTGAAGGGATTGTGGAACTCTCAAACCAATTAACCCAGTTAGAAGTTTGGATTGACAAAGAAATGGAAACTATTGCTCCAAATGTTACAGCTGTAGCTGGTGCAAATGTGAGTGCACGTTTAATCTCAGCTTTTGGTTCCCTAAGAGATCTTGCAATGAAATCGTCCAGCAAAATTCAAACTGTGGGTGCAGAAAAAGCATTATACTCTGCATTAAAGAAAAATGGTAGTCCTCCTAAACATGGTATAATCTTTCAGATACCCGAAATTGGTAATTCTCCATACTGGTTAAGAGGAAAAATTGCAAGAGCTTACTCTGGGAAGATTGCAATTGCTGCTAGATTAGATACATTTAAAGGAGAATTCTTAGGTACTCAATTACGAGACGGATTAAGAGAATTAGAAGCTAAACTTAGGGAAAGGTACCCAGTGGCTCCTGTTAAAAAACGAGATGAAAGTAGACAAACTCATCCAATGAGAAGACAAAGACGACGAAGGAGGCCACGGAAATGACGATTATTAAACCACTGAAGGCCATGGATGGTGTTTATAGGATAGAAGATGTACCTGGGGCACACTTCGCCACTAAGAATTTAATACCTGGTATCAGTGTCTATGGTGAAAGATTGTTCACTGAAGATAATGTAGAATATCGTGAATGGATGCATATAAAATCTAAACTTGCTTCATCGATGCGAAGAGGGATAAGAGTACCTGAATTAAAATCTGGAACTAATGTACTTTACTTAGGAGCTTCTTCAGGAACAACAGTATCTCATGTAAGTGATATTGTTGGGGAAAGCGGATTAGTTTTCGCTGTCGAATTTGCTCCTCGGATGGCAAGAGATTTGATGCGATTAGCTGAAAAGAGAGAAAATATTATTCCAATTGTTGCAGATGCTCGAAATCCATCAAATTATTCACACATTGTTCATGGAGTAGATTTTCTATTTTGTGATGTGGCTCAACCTAACCAATCGGAATTATTTGTTAAAAATGCAGAAGCCTTCCTAAAATCAGATGGCGTGGGCTTAATCGGAATCAAAACAAGAAGTATCTCCCAACGTGAACATCCAAAAGAAATATTTAGAAAACAGGTTAAATACTTAGAAAGAGGGGGATTCAATACTTTGCGAACTGAAGATATTCATAAATTCCATAAGCACCATATGGTGTATTTTGGAAAATGGTAATTTCATAATCGCAATTATAATCAAATCGAAATATCAAATTATAGATACTCTAGTAAATCGGTAATGAAGGATCAGCTAATTGAGCATAAGCATTAATTCCACCCATTAGATTCTTGACGTTGGTAAAACCTAATTTTTTCATTTTAATTAGGACCTTTCCAGATCGCACTCCAGTTTTACAATGTAGGATAATTAATTCATTCCTATCTAAATCATCAATCATGGTTTCGACTAAATCTTTTGGTATAAGAATTGCTTCATCAATTTTACTTATTTCTACCTCGTGAGGTTCTCGTACGTCAACTAGCTTGTATGGTGTATTACTTTCCTTTAATTTTACAAATTCCTTTACTGTGATCAAGTTATCTTGACTTAATTCAACGCCGGTATCATTCTCAATAGAAGGAACTCCACAAAAATCCTCATAATCGATAAGTTCAGTAATTGTTGGATTAGGGCCACAAATAACACATTCAGGATTTTTTCGAAGTTTTAATTCTCTAAATTCCATGTCCAATGCATCAATTAACATTAATCTGCTTGCAAGTGATTCACCTTTGCCAATTATTAGTTTAATAATTTCAGTAGCTTGAATTGTTCCAACTAATCCAGGTAATACCCCAAATACTCCACCTTCAGCACATGAAGGAACTAATCCCGGTGGTGGTGGTTCACTGTAAAGACATCTGTAACAGGGTCCATCATCGTAGTTAAACACAGAAATTTGTCCTTCGAATCGAAATATACTCCCATAAACTGATGGTATCCCCAATAGTACACATGCATCATTTACGAGATATCTCGTTGGGAAATTATCAGTCCCATCGACAACGATATCATACTCTTTGAATATATCTAATGCATTTTCAGAACTCAAAGCTAAATTATGAGTAATAACATTAACATAAGGATTAATGTCATTAATAGTCTTTTTTGCTGATTCAATTTTAGGTTTACCCACATCGGTTGTTCTATGTATTATTTGTCTCTGTAGGTTTGAATAATCTACTACATCAAAATCAACTATTCCTAATGTCCCCACTCCAGCTGCAGCCAAATACATTGCGATAGGACTTCCTAATCCACCGGCTCCTATTATCAAAACTTTTGCATCACGTAGACGTTTTTGACCTTCAACACCAACTTCTGGCATAATAAGATGTCTTGAATAACGAGTGATTTCCTTGTGAGTTAAATCTGAATCATTAGAAGATTGTATCAATTTATTAATCACGGATGTCATGATATTACAGAATTCCCCCAGCTAAGGCTGGTATAATGGAAAGGGTATCTCCACAATTCAATGAACTGTTTTCCTTAAGATCCAAGTATCTAATGTCTTCATCATTCAGATAAATATTCACAAAATTTCGTAATTTGTTATCCGCAAATAAGTGACCTTTCAAATTGGGAAATTTTTCCACTAAGGAATTTAGAGCTGAAACAACTTTAACTTCATTAATTATTTCGACTCTTTTCTGTTGATTAGTGTAAGCTCGCAAGGGAGTTGGTATAGATATAGTGATTTGTGTCATTTTTTTTCCTCCAAATGTATTTACCCACATCGGTTGTTCTATGTATTATTTGTCTCTGTAGGTTTGAATAATCTACTACATCAAAATCAACTATTCCTAATGTCCCCACTCCAGCTGCAGCCAAATACATTGCGATAGGACTTCCTAATCCACCGGCTCCTATTATCAAAACTTTTGCATCACGTAGACGTTTTTGACCTTCAACACCAACTTCTGGCATAATAAGATGTCTTGAATAACGAGTGATTTCCTTGTGAGTTAAATCTGAATCATTAGAAGATTGTATCAATTTATTAATCACGGATGTCATGATATTACAGAATTCCCCCAGCTAAGGCTGGTATAATGGAAAGGGTATCTCCACAATTCAATGAACTGTTTTCCTTAAGATCCAAGTATCTAATGTCTTCATCATTCAGATAAATATTCACAAAATTTCGTAATTTGTTATCCGCAAATAAGTGACCTTTCAAATTGGGAAATTTTTCCACTAAGGAATTTAGAGCTGAAACAACTTTAACTTCATTAATTATTTCGACTCTTTTCTGTTGATTAGTGTAAGCTCGCAAGGGAGTTGGTATAGATATAGTGATTTGTGTCATTTTTTTTCCTCCAAATGTATTTACCCACATCGGTTGTTCTATGTATTATTTGTCTCTGTAGGTTTGAATAATCTACTACATCAAAATCAACTATTCCTAATGTCCCCACTCCAGCTGCAGCCAAATACATTGCGATAGGACTTCCTAATCCACCGGCTCCTATTA